>QQUD01000749.1 GCA_008501785.1 Chloroflexota bacterium | reverse complement strand
ACCAAGCCATCACCTTCCTCAGCCACAATCCGCCGCCTGATCTCCACCTCATCCTCACTAGCCGCAGCAGCCCACCGCTGCCGCTGGCACGCCTCCGCGCTCGCGGCGAACTGCTCGAAATCCGCGCTGCCGATTTACGCTTCACACTCCCCGAAGCTACCGACTTTCTACACAAACTGCTGCCCAACCTGCCCGACAACACCATCGCCCAACTAGAAACACAAACAGAAGGCTGGATCACCGGTCTCCAACTCGCCGCCCTCTCTCTGCAAAATCAACCCGAAAACAAGTCACTCCCCCACACCTTTAGTGGAAACCACCATTACGTCCTCGATTACCTGATCGACGAAGTTCTCAACCAACAACCAGAAGAAGTGCGCGAATTTTTGTTGAAAACGGCCGTTCTCGACAGATTGTGCGCTCCACTTTGCACTGCCATTCTCACAGGAAACAAAAAACAAAAAACGGAAAACAAAAAACGGAAAACACTCGACTACCGAACACGCCTTACACATCTCGAAGCTCATAACCTCTTCCTCATCCCACTCGACAACGAACGACGTTGGTTTCGGTATCATCATTTGTTTGCCGAATTTTTGCGTTCGCGTCACCAACAGCAAGCATCCGCCGCGCAAATTGCAGCGCTGCATGAAAAAGCGGCCATTTGGTACAAAAACAACAATCTCCACCAAGAAGCCATTCATCATGCCCTGGCCGCCAAAGCGTATCCACTGGCCGCCACCCTCATCACAGACATCGCCGACAGCTTGTGGACACGCGGCTCGCTCAGCCAACTGCAATCATGGCTAGAACAACTGCCCGATGATGTGCGCAATGGTGATTCGAAAACGGCCGTTTACCACGCCTGGACCCTCTTCTTCGCCGCCCAAATGCAGAGCAACGACGAAGCCATTTTTGAAAAAGCGCATCAAACACTCCTAAAAGCTGAATCAAACCTACCCACCAATAAATCTGAAAACCGCGCCATGTGGGGCATGGTTTATGCTGTCCACACCGCGCTTGCCAGTGTCCAGGCCGACCCCCTGCACACCATCCAACTCGGCGAAAAAGCGCTTGACCTGCTGCCAGAAGACAGCCTCATCTGGCGCAGCGTTGTCAGCATCAGCCTTGGATTCACTTACCGCGCTGCGGGTGACATTTCCGAAGCCGCAAACACATTTGCCAATGCCGCCAGATTAAGCCACAAAGGTGGCAATCTTTCCGGCGCACTTTTTGCTTTTGACAACTGGGCAACGCTCTTACAGCAGCAAGGCAAACTTTCCGAAGCTGAAAATGCCTATCACGAAGCGCTGCACATCGCCAGCAAACAACACGCAGATCGTTTACCCATCACCGGGCAAATTCACCTGGGACTCGGTCGTCTTTATTACCAACGCAACCAGCTCACAGAAGCGATTACCGTCACACAACTGGGCATTGACTTGTTCACCCCCGGTGGTTTCTCGGTGCAGGATAGATGGCTCTTTTTAGCCAGACTACACTTGCTCAATGGCGATGATGCGGGAATGCAAACGGCCGTTTCCCAATCAACCACCACCTCCAGCCACCAAGACTATCAAACAGCCATCCACACCCAACGCGAGCAAGCACTGCTCTGGATTGCCCAACAAAACTGGACGGCCGTTTCCAACTGGGCACAACAATCTGGCATCAAACTCACCGATGCTCCAAACCCCTGGCGCGAAGCTGGCTATCTGATTTTAGTGAGACTGGCCCTGCATCAGGGACGCCATGAAGAAGCGCTACCAGTTTTGCAAAAATTGTATGAAATGGCGCAGGAAAACGGCCGTTTTGGCAACTGCATCGAAATGTTAGTCTTGCTAGCACAAATCTGGCAAACAATGGGCAAAATCACAAAAGCCCAATCAACACTACAAGAAGCCGTCACGCTGGCACAACCAGGCGGCTACGTGCGTGTCTTTCTCGATGGTGGTCAGCCGATAGCCAACCTGCTCAAGTCAATTTATAGCAAAGAGAAAAAGGTTGGGGGAATGGAAACGGCCGTTTTCACCCACCTCGAAACACTCCTCCATGCTTACCCCAATCCCCACCCCCCCACCCCCAACTCCCAATCCCTCATCGAACCCCTTAGCAAACGCGAACTCGAAATCCTCACCCTCATCATCGCAGGCCACAGCAACCAACAAATCGCCGACCAACTCGTCGTCGCCACCAGCACCATCAAATGGCACATCAACAACATCTACGGCAAACTCCAAGTCCGCACCCGCACCCAAGCCATCGCCCGCGCCCACGAACTAAAAATCCTCTGAATTTTTTCCTATCCGCATGAAAAATCCTTCATTTTACAATAGAAATCCACAGTTATGTAAACTATATTCAATTTGACATAAATATCACAAACGTATTCCTCATCCCCTACAAATATCCTCAGTTCGGAGTTAAAAAACAGGAAACAGATTGATACAGATTTTCACAGATCAAAGCCAATTTTCACTGAAAATGCTTTGGGTTTTCTTCAAAAACCGGTGCTCATCTGTGTTTATCTGTGTTCGCGATCTTATCTTCAAACTCAGGTTACAAATAGGATTTTGCGGCTACCCATTCCAAAACCCCACCCTTTGGTTGGTCCATCCCCACCCCCATTCCAGCTACACTACCCACAACAAGCCCAAAAGCTGATAGCTGAAACCTGACAGCTACCAAAAGGAGAATCCCATGATCAACCGCATCCGTCTCACCAGCGTCTGGGTCAACGATCAAGACATCGCCTATGATTTTTACGTGAATAAACTTGGCTTTTCCGTACAGTCTGATGTATCAATAGACAATGGCTATCGTTGGCTGGAAGTCAAACCCGAAGGGGCTGACACCGCCATCGCCATCGCTAAGCCCTATCCAGGCCAAGAAATGCCCATTGGCGTATTCGCCAACATCACCTTCGGCACCGATGATATTCAGGCCTCCTACGAAGATCTACGAAACAAGGGTGTCCATTTCACCGAAGCACCCGCCCGCCAACTGTGGGGCGGCATGCAAGCCCTCTTCACCGACCCCGACGGCAACACCTTCGTCCTGGTCGAACGAGAAGACTAATAACCCAAACGTCATTCCGAGTAGCCTATGCCGGGAAGACCCAGAACAAAATAAGGAAGAAATTTGTCATGCAATTGTCATTCCGAGGTCTGCCGAGGAATCTTGCTTTGAGGC
>QQUD01001129.1 GCA_008501785.1 Chloroflexota bacterium | reverse complement strand
GCGAAATTTGATCATTCGTTTATAATTGGCGGCTATGTTGGTTAAACGTGTTTGCATTGTGGGTGTGGGTTTGATGGGTGGCTCAATGGCGCTGGCGCTGCGGTTGGCGCAGCGGACAACTGTCCCTCGTTTTCCCTTACACCTGACATTGGTTGATCGCGATCCGAAAACGCGAGAAGCGGTGAAAAATTTGGCGAATGTGGTCACGGCCGATTTTGCTGAAGGGGTTGCCGAAGCCGAATTGGTGATTTTGGCGACGCCGGTACGCACAGTGGTGCATTTATTGGGTGAGCTGGCGCGAATACGGCCGTTTGGCTGCATGGTGATGGACATTGGCAGCAGTAAGGCCGCTATTGAAAACGCAATGAATCACCTGCCAGCCACGTTTCAAGCGATTGGTGGACATCCGATGTGTGGTCGAGAGACGGCTGGATTTAGCGCCGCTACGCCTGACTTGTTTCGCAAGCAGACATTTGTGCTGTGCCGCAATGCGCGTACCACACCCGCCATTGAAGAGCAGGCACACAGAATTGTAAACTTGATTGGCGCCAATCTGCTGCTGCTCCCGGCTGAACTACATGATAATATTGTGGCAGTCGTGAGCCATTTGCCATATGTTGTGGCGGCGGCGTTGATGCGCAATGCAGCGACAATGGGTGACGAGCATGTATGGCTGGTGAGTTCGACGGGTTTTCGCGATACGTCTCGCATCTCAGGGACAGACCCGACGATGATGCTGGATATTTTGTTGACGAATAAAACGGCCGTTCTCGATCAACTTGCACACTATCAAGCAGATCTTTCAGCTTTACAAAAGTTCATCGAAACGGAAGACGAAGTCGGACTGCGTCAATGGCTGACTGAAACACAAAAACAATATTTAGAATATCGACGTAATAAAAGATAGGGACTGTGGACTAGGGGCCAGGGACTGGGGAGGAAATTTCCAGCCCCAATCCCCTAATCCCCAATCCCAATTCACAAAAGGAGTGGGGCTATGCACATGTTAATCATGGTTTTGGACGACAGTACCCGGCTCAACGAGGTGTTGGAAGCGTGGACGAACGCAGGGGTGCGCGGGGTCACAATTTTAGAAAGCACCGGACTGAATCGCGTTTTCCGACGCAAAACGGCCGACCCGGTTTATGCAGGCTTTAGCCAGATTTTTGGCAGCGGACGTGTCGGGCATCAAACATTGTTTGCCGTGGTAGATAGCGTTGATGTGGCCAGCCAAGCTGCTGCTGCTACCGAAACTGTTTTGGGCGATCTGACTAAACCTGACACAGGCATCATTTTTGCCGTTCCAGTAGCTCAAGCTTGGGGGCTGCCCCAACCTTCTGCTAATGAAGACAAAAACGAATAAAAGGCTGTTGGCGATATAGGTATGTTCATATGAAATATGGGTTTGTGCTGCTATTTATAATTGGATGGGGCATTTCAGCATGCACGAATCGTCAGAATGACAATTCAAACAATATTGCAAGTCAAATAAATGCTACTGAAACAACAATCAACGTAGAGAGTTTGGCAACAGCTTCACAAACAAATGAAATTTCCGATCTTTCAACACCAAGTTCTATTCTAAACAGTACTTTGTCTGATTTTCCACTACAGTTAGGTAATAGTTGGATTTATTCACATACGGCCTACTTTGGTGAAGAAATTGCAACTTATCTTATCACTGATACGGTGAAGGATGCTCGAACTAATGGTAATTACTACATTGCTGAAATGGGGCGTGATTGGAAACAAGTTTCTGGGACATTGGCTAGCGATGATGTGTATGGTTTAGGGGTAAATCAATATTGGTACATTGTTGATGGTTTACAGGTTTATGTTCAGTTGAATCAACTCGATCTATCCACTGTAGAATCCTCTTGGCTTGAGTATATTTTCCCACTTGATAATAGTATTGGCAGTTGGTATCCAAGTGGTGAGCAGAGATCCAGTGAATATGTTGGATTTAGCGGTCATCGCCGCATTTATAGTTTGGTAGATATGAAAGTGCCAGCAGGCGAATTTAGGAAATGTCCCTACATTCTTACCTTTTATAACAATGGCAGAAATGAAGATTGGTTCTGCCCTGGAATTGGTTTGGTAGCACGAAAATTTGACCATCAGGGTACAAAATATGGTTATCACACAAATTTAGTGGAATATTCGATCAATGAATAAGGATTATTTATCCACTACAAAGTGAAAGTTTTACTATGGAACTCTTCACTGCAAACTGATTAATAACACTGAAACAAGGACGACACATGGTTTGGATACAATTTTTACTAAGCGCGGCTGTGGTTGTTTATGCAGCGATAAAGCTGGCGGAATTTGGGGATATTATTGCGGTTCGCACGAAGCTGGGGGGCCTGCTGGTGGGTACGATTTTTTTGGCAGGGGCGACATCGTTGCCAGAGCTGATCGCGTCGATTAGTTCATTTCGAGCAGGCGTGCCGAACCTGGCTGCGGGTAACTTTTTTGGCAGCAATATGGTGAATGTGCTGCTGTTGGCGATTGTTGATTTGGTTAATTATCAGGTGCCTTTGCTGCGCCGGATTGCGATTAGCCATGCGCTAACGGCCGCTTTGACAACAATCCTGATGTTGGTCGCCATTATTTCGCTGGTTGCGGATATTGATTTGGTGATTGGCTGGGTTGGTTGGGACAGCTTGCTGATTATTGTGCTGTACTTTGGCGGCATTTGGCTTATTTCTCGGGAGAGTCGTGGGCCTGGCCCGTCGCAAACTGCCCCGGAGCCGGGGCCAGAATTTCCAACGATGCGGCGTGGGGTGATTGGGTTTACGATAACGGCCGTTGTGCTCATGGTCGTCGTGCCGTTGTTGGTTAGTGCCAGCACCGAGATTGCTACGATTACCGGTTTGGGTACGGGGTTTGTAGGTACAGCGCTGCTCAGTGTTGTTACTTCACTACCAGAACTGTTGGCAGCGTTGGCGGCAATGCGCATGAATGCATTTGATATGGCAGTAGGCAACCTGTTTGGTTCCAGCGTTTTCAATATGCTGGGGTTGGGGATTGCGGATTTCTTTTTGTTAGACGGCCGTTTCCTCGGTGCTATCGACGAAAACTTCGTAATTGTCGGCTTGATCGGCTTGCTGCTGACTAACATGGCCCTTGTTGGCAAACTGGCTCGTGTTGAACGCAAATTGTTGTTTATTGAAATCGATGCGGTTGCTATT
>QQUD01000089.1 GCA_008501785.1 Chloroflexota bacterium | reverse complement strand
AAATCGACATCACCAGCACCGTGCTCATCGCATTTGCCTGGGCCACAGTACGCGCCAACGCCGCCATCATCATGCCCATGCTGGTAATGGCCAGGGCAAAAGCAAATACAACCAGCGCCAGCGCCAGCGGTGCATTACCCCAGCTAACACCAAAGAAAAGCGCCCCCGCCACAATTAAAACAGCCATTTGCACCAGTCCTGTGAGCAGAATGCCAAACAGCTTGCCCATCAAAATGCTGCCTTTGTGAATCGGCATCACCATCAAACGTCGCAGGGTGCCATTTTGCCGTTCTTGCAACAGGGCCACAGCACCACCAATCATGCCAAATGTAGCAAACATCGCCATCATACCCGGTGAGGATTGGTTAATTCCGCTGGGAATTACATTGGCCGTATTCAATACAATCTCATCCTCGTTGACTTGCACAATTACTGGCGGCTCTGCCCAAGCAGCATCAGCGCGTTCAATGCTGCTATTCAAGTAATTGGCACGGTCCACGTCTTGTTCGAAAACACCCATTTCGTTGGCAACGTTGGTAGCAACTGTTGCCACACTAAGTGATCCACTGAGTTGACTGGCAGCCCCTAAAATGGCCTGCTCGATTGGCTGAATCGTGCGTGTGTTGTCCGAATCAGCATAAAAATCGAGTGCGATGCCCTCGCCGGCCAGCAAGGTTTCGCTAAAGTTAGCGGGGATGACAAGTGCGGCTAAATGGTCGCCGGTTTCGATGGTGGAAACGGCCGTTTCAGTTGCGCTCAGTGCAGGTGTCTCCACCCCATCTACCATCTCAACATCCAACACCGGGTCCGCATCTAGCCGCGCCACCAAATCAGCACCGAGACTGCCTGCATCTTCATTGACGACTGGCAGCGTCCAGCTAACGGTTGTGCTGCTGCTATCATCGCCACCAAAACCAGCCGTCGCCTGTCCAATCAAAAACGTAAAAATCAAGGGGAGTAACAATTGAAAAATCAAAACCGTGCGGCTGCTATACGTCATGCGCAAATAAAGCCGTGTGATATGAAGTGCTTCTTTAATCATGATAAACCTCTGAAGAGGCTAGAGGATTGAGCGAGAGCTAGAGTGGAAAATCCTCTCGCTCTCGCTCTCGCTCTAGCTACCGTGCTATCCGTCGCTGGAACTGTCCCAACGCAAGTACAAATAAAACAACTGCCAAGCCTAACAAAACGCCACTTTCCAACAGAATATCGCTGAATCCTAGGCCACGTATTGTCAAATCTGAAAAGCCATCTAACCCCCAGCGGGTGATGGTGATTTTGCTCAACTGCTCCAGCCAAGAGGGGAAGTTTTGGGCCGGGGCAAAGTTGCCACCGAGCGCAGCAAATAGAAGCGTCACAACTGTGCCGATAATGTTTGCTTGATTGATATCTTTGGCGAAGGCAGCAATCAACGCCCCCAGACTGGTGAACGCCAGCACGACAGCTAATGTCATTACAATCAGCCCAGAAAGTGAGCTGCCCCAATTCAGTTGGAAAATGAATCGCGACGCAATCACAAACACGACAAATTGCAGCAATCCAGTCAGAAAAACGCCACCAATCTTGCCTAACAAAATTTCGGTGTTGCTGGTTGGTGTGCTAATCAGTCGATCTAGTGTGCCTTCCCGGTCCTCGTCGAGAATAGAACGTGTGCCATCCATCATGGCAAACATGAGGAAGAGAATGCCCATGCTCGGGGCAAAAAAGGCAAATGGGCTAATGTCGGCAGTGGCATCGTCGTCCCCTACTGAGATGGTGTTGAGGGAAACGGCCGTATTGTTGCCAACACCACTTTGCAATTCATTGCCAATGGCATCACCAATGTTTGCCATATCGACACCGACACCACCTGTTTCAGCAATAAGCTGCGTTACGGCAACCTCGCCACCGATGGCCGCGCTGCTGAAGCCATTGACAATTTGTACAATAATGCCACGCACAATATTGGGAGTCAGGGTGGCACTGGGGTCAGGGTAAAATTGGATGATGGCGGGAGTTGAAGCATCGGCTTGCCCCATCATCACATCGCTGAAATTTTCAGGAATAAAAACGGCCGCTCGTGCTTCGCCTTGCTGCACCAATTCACGTGCTGCGGCTAAATCATCCATTCCTGTAGGAGCCAGTAGTTCTTCTAAATCGCCTTCTGACAAAATATCGACAAAATCCTGCCCCAATTCGCCATTGTCAGCATTCACCACCAGCACCGGAATCGCATCAAACGGTGCGGGGTTGTTACCGCTAATAAATCCACCAAACGCCGACCCAATAATGGCCGACAGCACCAGTGGTGCCGCAATCATCAATATCAACGCATTTCGATCCCGGAAGCGGATAAGCGTATCCTTCCAGGCAATCGTCCAAATTTTCATGATATACCTCGTCAAAAATGTTGCGTTCTGTAGGGGCAGGACAATCGGGAAAGGCCAAATCAAACAAATAGCCGTTGCTCCCGATTGTCTCGCCCCCTCCTCGTCGGGAAGAAGGGCGAGCCAGCGCGGAGATAAGGCAAATTGTTTTGCTTACAATCTTTCCGCGCTGTCTCGCCCCTACAATAATTTTGAATTAATCTCGTAGGGCGCGGCCTGTTAAATGGAGGAAAACCGCTTCCAGGTTGGGTTCTTGGATTTCAAGCTGACGAATATGGCAGCCTGCGTCGCTGATGTGGCGAATGACACTGGGGAGTACTTCGTTGGCTTCTTGAGCTTGCAGAACGATTTGGCCTTCTTCGCCGTATGCGCGGTGAACGGCCGTTAACGCCCCCAACGACGACACAAATTGACCATTCAAATGCGGCGGCATCCCCAAATCCAGCCGAATCGTGTCATATTCGCCAATCATGCGCGTCAGGTTGTCCTGTGTGCCAACCGCAATCAGTTCACCGTGGTCAATAATACCGATGCGGTCACTCAGTTCCTCCGCTTCTTCCATATAATGCGTGGTGTAAATGACCGTTAACCCTTGTTTGTTCAGGTCCTTCACCGTGTCCAAAATGCGGCGGCGGCTTTGCGGGTCAATGCCTACCGTTGGCTCATCCATGTACAGCACTTTGGGGTTGTGCAGCAACCCCACGGCAATATTGATACGCCGCTGCATCCCACCGGAGTAGTTTTCTACTTTTTCATCGGCACGATCAGCCAAACCGGCAATATCGAGGACCGCCGCAACACGTTCTTTGAGTTGTGTGCCACCTAAACCATACATGCGGCCCCAAAAGTTGAGGTTTTCACGAGCGCTGATAGTTTCATACAAGGCAATTTCTTGCGGCACCACGCCAATCACTTTTTTAACTTCGTGGCTGTTTTTTGCAATCGAGTGACCATCAATAATGGCATCGCCGCTTGTGGGAGCCAGCAGGCAGCTTAACATGGAGATGGTGGTAGTTTTGCCAGCTCCGTTGGGGCCTAGTAAGCTAAAGATTTCGCCGCGTTGGATGTTGAAGGTGAGGTCGGAAACGGCCGTTACCCCATCCGGCGGATTATATTGTTTGCGCAATTCACGCACTTCCACAATCGCAGACATAAAGTTTCTCCTTCAGTAGTAGGAATATAATTTGTTATTGAGTTATGGAGACTATACCACGCAGGAGGGTCACAAAAGATGTGCCGGAAGTCATGACGAGGTCACGGTTTCACGTATGCCTCGTCATTATACGAGATGAAGTATTAACACCAAATCTTTGAGCAAATGATGATTCTTGCTTTGATATCCCCCTTTAGAGAGCTTTTGAGTTCAGTCTCGTGTGAAACTATGTATAGGTATAAACTGGCAGAATTTAAACGAACTTATGATCTAAGTTCTTGTCGTGCTAACAGCGGGTAAGTCAGTAACAAATTTTCAAGGACCAAGCGGGTATTTGCATTGCGTTCAAGCTGCCACAGCGCCAGATTGGTTTGTTTAAGACTGGCGAGTGAGACATCATTTTCCCACGTGTGCGCCAATTTACGTAATCGCGCTTCTTCATCGACATTGCTGATCGTGATTGAAACGCTTGCACTAAGCGCAGTCGAAACGGCCGTTTCACCCCCACCATTCGACTGCGCCAACAATGTTATATCTCGCCACCAGCTCAACCACGTGCGCAGTAAATGGGGTAACTGTTCAGCTTTGCGAGCCAGCTTGTCGGCAATTGCAAAACGATCTACACGTTTCCCCACCAGCGCATCGTACAGCGTATTTAGCTGAGCACGCCGCTCCTCTAAAATGGCGCTATCCTGCGCCGCCTGCACGGCCCAACCCAAACGGCCGTCTGCCAAATGAGCCAATAAATGGGCATCATCCTCTTTCACCTGCCAGCGAATCGCCAGCGATTGTTGCACAAGCTCAGTGGATAACGGCCGTAAATTCACCGTGCGACAGCGCGACGAAATCGTAGGCAGCATCGTATCTGCATCAGTCGCCGTCAACACTAAAATTACGTTTTTCGGCGGCTCCTCCAGCGTCTTCAAAAATGCATTTGCCGCGCCTTGTGTGGCTGCGTCAAATCGCTGCAAAATGGCGACCTTGTAAGTCGCTTCATAAGCCGACAAATTCAAATCTTGCTGCAACTGGCGAATCACATCAATCTTCAGCGTCAGCTTGCCGCGCCCACTCACCTCTGGCTCGACTAATCGAATATCAGGATGCCGATCCGCTGCAATCAATTGGCACGGACGACATTCACCACACGGCCGTTTTCCCACATCATCGGCCTCACAATTCATCGCCATTGCAAAAGACCGCGCCAACGTCGTTTTACCGATGTGGTCCGGCCCTGTAATGAGATAGGCATGACCAATACGGCCGTTTTCCATCCCACTCTTCAACATTTCTACGGCCCATTCATGGCCAATTACATCATTCCAAGACATGCCCCCATTTTATAGCAAATTAACAATCAATGTAACTAAATTTAAAATCGAGCTACCTAATCGTAATCGTGATCATCATTCGTAATCGATGTCTCTTTCGATCACGATCACGAATGACGATCACGATTACGATTAAGAGTGAAGAAAAAAGAAACGCAATGAAGTCACAGGTACACTGCGAAACGAGTATGGCCCACAGCTATTTTTACGCGGCGTTGATGATGATATTGTGGACGAACGGAAAGGCATCACGCTCAAACAAAATGATTATGTGCGCCTAATTGACTCAAAAACAGGTCAGATTCGAGTCGAACGTGGTGAGCAAATTGTTTATTTGCAGCCGACTGAAAAGATGTTGACCAAGGTTGAGCGCGGTGTGAATGTGGATGAGGAAACGGCCGTTCTCATTCGCAGCACCACCACCGGCCAACTCTCCCTCATTACCGACAAACAGGTCTTCTTCCCCAAAGCTGACGAGCAAATCGTAGAGGTGAGAAACCGTATCAAGTTGGAAGATCGAGAAGCGATTATTATTAAGGACAAAGACGGCCGTTACATCTTCCGACGCGGCACCGACGACGAACGGGCTTTCTTTTTGCAACCACACCAAGAACTCGTCAGAATGCGCTGGTCAACCGGCATTCACAAAGACCGGCGAGACCTCGTCATTACCAAAATGGACCTGCGCCCCAAATTTATGTGGTACGAATTCGAAGCCCGCACCGAAGATAACGTCGAACTGATCATCGGCATCACATTTTTCTGGGAAGTTACGGAACTGGAAAAGATGATTGCTGTCACCGACGGCGGCCAACTTTACTTCACACCACAAGATGTAGATTTGACCATTCGCAGCGGTTAGTTGAAAATACGGCATTTCAACAATTTAGCTTGTCGGCATTTCAGCATTTCAGCATTTCAGCAGAAATTATTCTGGCTGATTTGCTGACTAGCTGAAATGCTGATTAGCTTTTTAGAGGAGATTCCCACTATGCGAGAAGTTGTAATTGTCGATGCAGTACGGACCCCAATCGGACGATTAGCCGGTGCATTGTCTACCATTCGACCCGATGATATGGCTGCGCTGGTTATCAAAGAAATATTGAATCGAACGGGTGTTGATCCCAACGAAGTTGAAGAGGTTTATTTTGGCTGTGCGAATCAGGCTGGCGAAGATAATCGCAATGTGGCACGGATGGCGACGTTGTTGGCAGGATTGCCACAGCAGGTAGCGGCCGTTACCTTCAACCGTCTCTGTGCCAGCGGCCTCAATGCCGTCAATCAAGCTGCTCGCGCCATCAAATGTGGCGAAGGGGACATGTTTATTGCGGGTGGCGTCGAAAGCATGTCCCGTGCGCCCTACTCCTTCCCCAAAAACCCGCGTGCTTTTGGCCCTCCCGGCAACATCACGGGCTACGATACAACGCTGGGCTGGCGCTACCCGAACCCGAAAATGGAAGCGCTGTTCCCGCTAGAAGCGATGGGTCAAACGGCCGAAAACATTTTTGATATGAGCTGTGCGGGAACCATCCAAGGTGGCGAAATCAGTCGTGAAGCGCAAGATGCGTTTGCGTATGAAAGTCAAAGGAAGGCGTGTGAAGCGATTAATAACGGCCGTTTCCAAGCCGAAATCACCCGCGTCGCCATCCCCCAACGCAAAGGCGACCCCATCATCGTCGATACCGACGAACACCCCCGCATCAAAAAAGGCGAAAACAGCTATGAACTCGCCACCAGCCCCGAAATCTTAGCCAAACTGCGTCCCGCCTTCCGCAAAGGCGGCACCGTCACCGCAGGCAACGCCAGCGGCCTCAACGATGGCGCATGTGCCATCCTACTCATGTCCGCCGACAAGGCCGCCGAACTGGGCATCAAACCGATGGCCCGCTGGGTCTCCTCGGCTGCGGCTGGCGTCGATCCTCGCGTCATGGGGCTTGGCCCAGTTGCAGCCACCCGCAAGGCCCTTAAACGCGCCAATATCTCACTAGACCAAATCAACCTTATCGAGCTAAACGAAGCATTTGCCGTCCAGTCGTTAGGTGTCATCAACGAGTTAGGCATCGACACAGCCATCACCAACGTAAACGGCGGGGCCATCGCACTCGGGCATCCGCTGGGATGCTCCGGAGCGCGCATCCTCACCACCCTGCTCCACGAAATGAAACGCCGCGCCCAAATCGGTGAACAAATGGCATACGGATTAGCCACCCTGTGCGTCGGTGTTGGCCAGGGTGAAGCGACCGTTGTTGAGATGTTATAAATTGTTACATCAGGTGCAATGCACTTCGGAAAGTGCGTTGCACCTACATTCACACCCATATGAGTGGTGCATGAACAGTTATCATGGACCACTTTCATCAACAACCACATTGTTCTACAATTCTACCTTGATAAAAAATGCACAAATATCCCAGATTTTGAATCAGCTCAAGCAAAAAAAGCTCACTGAATCGTATCAACAAACAACATCCCAGAAGTAGTTCAACATGACAAAACCAATTCTTTATGATTCACACATGCACACGCCACTTTGTAAACACGCACGGGGCAACCCAACTGAATATGCTCAGAAAGCGCAGGCACGTGGTCTTAAAGGAATCATCATCACTTGTCACAACCCTGGACCCAAAGGGTGGTCTGAACGAGTACGCATGTCTCTTGACCAACTCAACGAATACGTTGATATTGTCGCCCAGGCAACAGATGCCTGGGCTGAACAGGTTGATGTCCGCTTGGGATTAGAAAGCGATTACATCCCAGGCATCGAGCCATTTCTCGAAAAGCTGCACAAAAAGGCTGATTTCAATTATATTTTAGGGTCTGTGCATCCCCAATTGCCCTATTACAAAGACACTTACTTCAAAAGAGGCCAAGTTCTAGCATACGCGCAGCTCTATTTTGAACATCTGGCAATGGCTGCCGAATCTGGCCTATATGATTCACTTGCACACCCAGACCTGATCAAAAATTCAATGCCAAACACCTGGGAAGTTGCCAACTTATTAGACGATATTCGTCCTAATTTGGATCGCATAGCGCAAACAGGTGTCGCCATGGAGCTAAATACATCTGGAATCCATAAACGTATCAAGGAAATGAATCCAGGGCGTGAAATATTGGCGGAAATGCACGAGCGGAACATCCCTGTCGTACTCGGCTCTGACGCGCATACTCCCAGCCGCGTCGCTGCTCAATTTGAAGATGCATTGGAAACACTTGCCAATGTCGGGTATACTGAGATTACTTATTTTTTACAGCACCAACCCCATAAAATAAATATAGAAGCTGCTTTGAACAGTTTAGATGTAAAAAAACAAATTCAACACCACTAATACCATAACGGAATACACTAGCAGCACCTTCTAGTACCGTAACTTTCTAAAAATGTAGGGCGATTTGATAAATCGCCACTCTGGGCGAATTGCCAATTCACCCTACAAAATCATAAAGTTGAGATACTAGTATAGTCCGGCAGAAGTTCGTGAGCAATCGTATGGCGTACTTGCCGGACTGTTTAAGTATTGCGCTCAAACCATATTTGCATACGAACGAATGCCGCGCAATACTAGATTATTACTACCCTCAAACTTGTATAATCCAGCAAACGATTTTGCTGATAATTTATTTATTAAACCCTACCTACAAATAAACTCAACGAGTAAACTCAACGAGTAACTTAACGAGTAACTCACAGAGGAGGAGTTGCATGTCAGACACAATTCTTCATCGGCTGCAAAATAATGCGCGGGTGCGTCCCAACGCCCCAGCTTATTACGAAAAAATACGTGATGCCTGGGTCCCTACACCCTGGCACGAATACGATGCGCAGGTGCGTCAAGCAAGTCGTGCATTGTTAGCACTTGGCATAAAACCTGGAAATATTGTCACAATTTTAGGATTTAATCGGCCAGAGTGGGTAATTGTGGACCTGGCAGCTATGCTAGTTGGTGGAGCTGCCGCTGGCATTTACACCACAAATTCAGCAAGTGAGTGCCAATACGTCATCAATCATTCTGAATCGCCTGTTATTTTGCTGGAAAATGAGATGCAATGGAAAAAGATCGAATCTGTTCGAGATGATCTGCCCGCACTCAAACACGTCGTCATGATGAAGGGCACAACCATTGCTGATGAAATGGTGTTAACGTGGGAACAGTTTTTAGCCAAAGGGGACGAAGTTCCAGCAGAAAAAATCGATGAATGTTTGAATAGTCTGGAAATGGGTAACCTAGCTACGCTGATTTACACATCAGGTACTACTGGTCCTCCTAAAGGGGTCATGCTTTCCCACAAAAATTTAGCCAGCACTGCCGAAAATGCGCTTAAAGTATTGACATTGGATTCGACAGATTCGCTCCTTTCTTATCTGCCACTATCACATATTGCCGAGCAGATGTTCACCATTCATGCAGCCATTACCGCTGCCTATCAGGTTTTCTATGCGCAATATTCGCCACAAGAGCATTTGGCCAGCAATTTGCAAGAAGTACAGCCAACGATAGTTTTTGGTGTGCCACGCATTTGGGAAAAATTCCATTCGGGTGTGTCGGCAAAACTCGCCGAATCGACTGGTGTGCGTGCTAAGCTTGCTGCCTGGGCACAAGGGGTTGGCAAAGAAGTAACTGATTTGCGCAACCGGGGTCAGGAACCTACAGGTATGTTAGCTTTCCAATACAACCTAGCCAGCAAACTCATTTTTTCCAAGATTCGCGCCGCTTTAGGATTCACAAATACGAAGTACTGCTTATCTGGCGCTGCACCTTTATCACCAGAAGTGATGCATTTCTTTGGCACTTTGGACATCCCAATTTACGAAATTTATGGTCAGTCTGAGGATTGTGGTCCCTCAACAACGAATCGACCCGGTGAAGCAAAATTTGGCTCAGTGGGCAAAGCGTGGCCTGAAGCTGAAGTGAAGCTGGCAGATGATGGGGAAATTTTAGTGAAAGGGCCAAATGTGTTTCTGGGTTATTACAAAAATGAGGCCGCTACTGCCAATGATTTGAGAGATGGGTGGCTGTATTCTGGTGATTTGGGCCAATTTGATGAGGAAGGATTCTTGCATATTGTGGGACGCAAGAAAGAGATCATTATCACATCTGGCGGCAAAAATATTGCACCCAAAAACATTGAAGCGGCGCTAAAAAATATTGAGCTGGTATCGCAGGCAGTGGTGATTGGGGAACAACGCCGATTTATTTCGGCTTTAATTACGCTAGACCCAGATGCAGCCATGCGGTTTGCGCAAGAGAATGGCTTAGAAGGCAAATTGATTCATGAACATCCTAAATTGTTAGAACGGATGCAACAAGAAATTGATCAGCATGTTAATTCACACTTTGCGCGGGTTGAACAAGTGCGTGAGTTTCGCATTTTGCCCCGTGATTTTACGGTGGAAGATGGCGAGTTAACCCCAACTCTGAAGATTAAGCGGCGTATGATCAATGAAAATTTTGCCAATGAGATTGAATCGATGTATGCTGGATAAAGAGAAAGGTAGGAAAGAAGATTGAAGTAAAGAAGGGCACGGCCGTTTACGCCGTGCCCTTTTAGATTTTATTGAAAACGCTGTAACAATTTCCAGCCAGAAGGCATTAAAATCGCAGCCAGTAAAACTTTCAAAATGTCTCCGGGGATGAAGGGAATCAAGCCTAATTGCAATACCTGATCCCATCCCACAAAACGGCTCAACAATGGCAAGCCAAACGCATAAATAATTAGATTGCCAAGCAGCATGGCGATAACGGCCGTTTCCACCCGCCTATCCCACCCACGTTCACACAACCAGCCCACCACAAGTGCTGCCGGTAAAAAGCCGAGTAGATAACCGGCAGTGGGACCAGCTAAAACGGCCGTTGTGGCCGCTCCCCCAGCAAACACAGGCAGCCCTGCAAACCCTTGCGCCAGATAAGCCAACACGCTGGCCGCCCCACGACGTGAGCCAAGCAAGGCACCAACCAATAACACACCAAACGTCTGTCCTGTAATCGGTACGGGTCCAATCGTAAAAGATAGTTGCGCTGTCAGTGCGATCAGCCAGCTTCCAGCCAATACAAATATGACATCTCGTAACAATGAATGCTGCGGCCACACGGCTCCAGCAAGAAAGGAAGGGGATTTTTGTTGTAAATACATATTCTCGTCTCCTTTTGGTAAATTCCCCCTGTTAGAACACGGGAAACGGCCGTTTGATACGCCAATTACCAGCCAAATCACGAAAATCGTATTGACAATCACCGCGCCAGCATCCACAATATCCACGTTTTGTATTTGCAGGTATCAGCAAAGAAGATGCTGAAAGCTGAAAGCTGATACCTGACAGCTAAAAAGGATAAACATGGACACAAATGAATTGCTGGCATTTGCACTCGATGTGGCGTGGCAGGCTGGGCGCGTTACGTTGGGTCATTTTCAAACGCGGTTGGATGTTGAGAAAAAATCTGACAACACCCCGTTAACGATTGCCGACAAACAAGCGGAGCAAACGATGCGGCAGATGATAAACAGCCGCTTTCCTGATCATGGCATTGTGGGCGAAGAGTTTGGCAACACAGAAACAGATTCGCAATACAAGTGGATTTTGGACCCCATTGATGGCACAAAGTCGTTTGTGTCGGGGGTGCCGCTTTATGCGAATCTGGTGGCGCTGATGGATGGTGAAAAGGCGCTAATTGGCATTATCAATCTACCAGCGCTGAATGAGACGATTTATGCGGTGCGGGGTGGGGGCTGTTTTTGGAACGGCCGTTCCGCTCACGTCTCACAAGTTTCTGACATGAAAGAGGCTGTTGTGCTTACCAGCGGTTTGCACTATTTTGCTGAGAAGCAAGCAGCGTGGGACCGTCTCATCAAAGCATCTTACATCCAACGCACCTGGGGGGACGCCTACGGCTATGCGCTGGTTGCGACTGGACGGGCTGACGTGATGGTAGACCCGGCCATGTATCTGTGGGATGCCGCGCCGATGCAAGTGATTATGGAAGAAGCTGGTGGCACGTTTACCGACTGGAAAGGCAGCCCAACGATTCACAATTATGAGAGTATTGGTACAAACGGCCGTTTATTTGAGCAGGTCATGGAGATTGTAGGAGATTAGTAAATCTCCTACAATCTTTCAATTCCTATGCCAGCAAACGTTTTTCACTTCAAACAATTTTCAATTTATCAAGACCGGTGCGCGTTTAAGGTGGGGACTGATGGGATTTTGTTGGGAGCCTGGGCTGGGGAAACGCCTGCACTGAACGCAGTCGAAGCAGCTATTTTCCGCGCCCTCGATATTGGTACCGGCACAGGTTTGATTGCCCTAATGTTGGCCCAACGCTTCCCCAAAGCTGTAATTGATGCCATTGAAATTGATGAACAATCGGCCTCACAAGCTATTGAAAATGTGACTCAATCGCTTTGGGCAGATAGGGTTTGTATACACAATTCGGCCATTCAAGACTTCCCCAAACACAACCACCCACGCTACGATTTAATCGTCAGCAATCCCCCTTTCTTTTCAACGGCACGTAATCTTTCCGCAGCAGGGCAGCGTGAGGGTACGCGCCAAACAACGCAGCTCTCGCATGAAGATTTGCTGCACACTGTCAATCGGCTGTTGGGGGAAAACGGCCGTTTTTGCACCATCCTCCCCACTGCCACCACCCAACAATTTTGCCAACTGGCAGCGCTCAACAATTTGTACTG
>QQUD01000018.1 GCA_008501785.1 Chloroflexota bacterium | reverse complement strand
AAAATGATTCGGTGCTATAAGGTCTGCACCAACCCTCACTTGCGGTAACGGCCGTTTTATGCTGAAATAACTGCGGGAAAGAATAACCCACACATCTATTTCATTTGCTAGATTTGAGCAAAATGTTTGGGCGAAGGAAAAAAGGCTTGTCACAAATTGCGGCAGAAATTTTTGCACAATGTCAAAATGTGTTCCCAAATTGGGCGACACTATCAATGGATGATTTCACCTTCGACGATCCAAAAGGATTTTCCTCCTTTACGATGGGGATTCAAGCAAAAACGGCAGCGGACCCGCCAGCCGTTTTGTACCGCCGTCTCGCCGGAAAAGAAAATGCCATCCTAGATTATGAAGTTGAGAAAAACGTCTTTCTCATGCTCAGTACACACAAAATTGCGGCACATTGTTATCATTACGAACCATCCTGTCGCATCGAAGCCTTCTATCAGGGTCGCACCTTGCAAGCATCAGACCTTTTCGATCCTGAAAACTTGCGTAAAATTGCCAATGAGCTGTATAAATTTCATCAACTCCAGCCGCCTAAGCTGCCCCAGGACATCTTTTTTGAACTGCTTTTCGAGAAATGGGGCGTACTTGCCAAAAATGTTTTAGAAAACAACATCAATGCTTTTCCACCCCATGAACGCCACATGGCCGAGGAGCTTCGGCAGATTTACAGTCTGGAAACCTTTGAAAAAGTGAAACAATGTTTACCTGGCGGGGATATGATCTTTTGCCACAATGATACCTATCATGGCAATATCATGAAACTGGACAACGGTGATATCAAACTACTAGATTTTGAGTTTTCATGCCTAAACCATCGAACCTATGATTTTTCCAACCTGTTTGCAGAGACCGTCATGCAACATCAGCAGCCAAACTATCCTTTTTTCAGGATTGCGGAGCCAGAATTTGGCGATGATGAGATAGGATTGCTGATCAATTTTTATTTGGATAATGCCACGTTTACAACCCCTACAGCCAGAGAAAATGAATATGAGAAATTGTTGCAAGAAACCAAAAATATGCTGAAGATGTCTGATTTCAAATATGCAATGGCTGCGCTTCCCCTTGCACTTGAACCGATTCAAAAGATTCGCTTCATCCCTTATGCTTACCAACGATTTTCCAAATTTATGAAGGCATTGGAGTTATCAAACGGCTAAGATAATGGTCAAACTTGTATTTCTCTCGACATCATCACACTTCCACAGTAACACATTTAACAACATAGAAACGGCCAAAAATATTTGTTTGACTAAATTATAGGAGGGATCAAACAATCATGTTGAATAATAGAGCCAAATTGGCAGCACAATTAGGGTTGATGCTCGCATTTTGGAGTATATTGAGCTTGATTTTATTCTTTGTCGGTGAAACTACAATCAATGCGAGGACAGGAGTACATGCACATGAAAATAGTCCACGCACAATTCAGTTTGCCGGGCTTGAATGGGAAGTCAAGTCAGGCAGTGGCCTTGGACCCGGGCCAAACGAATGGTCGGATAGCGAAGAAAGTGTTTGGGTGGATAGTGAAGGACAACTCCATCTCAAAATCAGACAAATTGAAGGCGTTTGGCATGCAGCCGAAGCCAGCACCACAACTTGTACAAAATACGGGATGCATCGCTTTTACTTGATCGGTCGCGTAGATTTGCTTGACAAGAACGTCGTTGCCGCCCCGTTTCTATACAAAGACGATCAGCACGAAATCGATATTGAGTTTGCAAAATGGGGGCAAGATAACCCATCCAACAATGGTCAGTATGTCGTGCAGCCTTATTCCAAAACAGAAAATATAGAAAAGTTCTTAATCACATTAAATGGTACGCATTCAACCCACTATATCAATTGGCAGGCCTCATCTATCGAGTTCAAGAGCTTTCATGGACATTCTCCCGAACCGGCAACAGCAGGTCATCTGATTCATGAATGGCTATACACAGGTGAAGATAACCCATCAGAAACGGAATGCATGAAAATTCACATCAACCTTTGGTTATTTCAGGGTAATCCTCCTACAAATAGTCAGGAAGTGGAGATAATCGTAGCTGGTGTTGATACACCACATTATGTTTATCTACCTATTGTGCAAAAACCAGATCCTTTTGCGCCATGGATCACCTTAATGGCCACTGGCAGCAATGTCTCAGGGGAAGTAGGTCCAGCACAGTATTGCACGAGTGATTATAAAGTTGCCTTATACGCCAAAACAGATATTTGGTATGTGCAACCCAGCGTGACCTCTTCAGATATTTCAATCAACTCAAATTGCACCTGGCAATCATCTGCAAATGCATGGGATGAACTTGCGGCTCATTTAGTTACGAAAGATTTCTCACAGCCCTCAACTATCGGTGGCCCACCTGTTCCATCTTGCCCACCAATAGAAAAAACCGATCCTGATGTAATGGCAACGGCTTGTTTCCAATAGCGTATTTAAAAGACGCAAAGTAGCTGCGAAACCAGGAGCATTCGCAATGAAAGGCATTGTATTTCTTGATTATCGGTTTCTCAAATAGGGTCTATAAGCCCCTATTTGCATGATTTATTATCAGAGGACGGTGTGATATGAACGATGTTATTTTGCCTATTATCTGTTTTGCCATACCAATTGGAGGATTAATCGCTATTATTGCCTTGCTAGCCAGACGGAGAAAATCTACCGGTAAGGGCATTGCCGAATTACCCGAACTTGGTCCCAAGGGTCGTGGACTATTGTGGATAATCCGAGTTCTAGTTGTACTAATGGTGCTGTCACTCATTGGCTTATACGTGTTTAGTTCTTTGTTTTATCTCTATGCAGCGGCTGGCTGTTTGGTAATCTATTTCGTAATTGGTCGCATTTACCAAATTGCCCGATTGGCAGGAAAATAAAGGTCTGTGTCTTTAATTTTTTGTCCCTAATCTACGGATAAACATATGGATCATATCTTAAAATGTCATGAAATCATCAAGACTGATTTTTTGCGCGGTGAAAATTGTTATTTATACGATGCACAAGGGAAAAGATACATTGATTTTGAATCTGGAATTTGGTGTACTGCGCTGGGTCATAACCATTTTCGCATCAACCAAATCATAAAGGATCAAATTGATAAACTCATGCACTTGGGAACACGGTATCCAAGTCAGTTGGCCGCAGAAGCAGCGATGAGCTTGCTTGAATTAGCTGGGTTGGATGAGGGAAAATGCATCTTCTTGAGTTCGGG
>QQUD01000825.1 GCA_008501785.1 Chloroflexota bacterium | reverse complement strand
GTTGTCACCCAAGGAGTCTGTTCGGAAAGTGTATCTGGTTCAGGACCATTATTGCCAGCCGCTCTGGCCACAAAAATATCATTATTGTAAGCATCTAAAAATGCGAGTGAGATTATATCATTATAGGGGCTATTAGAGCCGCCAATCGCATAATTGATCACATCCACGTCATCGATAATAGCTTGTTCAATCGCTGCCAGCGCATCACTAGCATAACAGCCGGTACCTCCACACACTTTGTAAGCAATGACCTGCGCCTGGGGGGCTACTCCAGAAATAGTTCCCATGTCTGTGCCTGCAACAGCAGCTGGCACATCTGCGTTTCCGACGGCTGATGTGGTTGTGTGGGTGCCATGTCCATGATCGTCTCGTGCTGAATCAAACTCAACGGCCGTTAACCCCTGCAATGCCTTGTACGTATCTAAAAACGTGTAAGCGCCCACCAGTTTGTTGTTGCACGCAAACGGTGCATCATCTGGTTGCCATGCCGTATTCCCAAATTCACAAGGGTACGTTCCTACATCTGGCATTGCGGCCGAATTAAGTTCGGCAAATGAAGGATGCTCCGGCCAGACACCTGTATCAATGGCGGCAAACAGTGTCCCAGCACCAGCTGTTGCATCAACGGCCGTTTGTGCAGCAGTAATATCTGCTGAGGGCTGGCTAACGGTTGCTTCTACTTGCTGCAATTCATCTGCATAAACCCCAGTAATATTTGGCAGTTGGGTAACAGACATAATCTGATCACCTGGCACTATCATGGATACACCCTTCATGCGTTGGTAGGTATTCACAATTTGGCTATCAGGAATCGCCTGTAACTGGGTCAAGTCAAATGGTTCGACATAGGTGACGATAATGGAAACGGCCGTTTCATTCACCAACCCCTCTAAACGATCATCAATCACTCTTTCTGTAAGCATAGCGATTTCTGCACCGGTTCGGACGTATCGTGAACCAGCAGTAAGTGATTGTGCATTAAAATCAGATTGTTTCGCAACGGTTTGAGAATGAGAAAAGACAATCAGGACCAACAGTCCGATTGTCAACAATAAGTTGAAACCAGTTCTATAATTACGTTTATTGGACATTTTCCCCTCAATGGTGTGCATGACGTTACCGGTATATTTACTCGGTGTGACGACCATGCCCTGTACAGCCTGTTACTACATTACCGCTACAACGCTTGTCCAATTGGTACCCAAACACGCGCTTGCAAAAGCACTTCTTCGATTTTCTTCAGTGATGGGAAAAGATGGGATCAATGATAGTGCCGATGTGTGGGTGCCATAAACGGCCGTGCTATTCACTTGATTTACTACTATCTGCTTCCAATACAACCAGGAGGATGCTTTCTTATTGTACTTTATTTGCCAACCAATGGCGAAGGGTGAACCCTCGGCACGGTTTATGTGATGACGACCTCGCATGATGTTTGCTTCTTCGCTTGGTTGTCTAATCAAAATTGCCGCCAATTAACAATTTTGCAGAATGGCCTTTAATTTGGGATTAGATAACCTCTGTCCGTTCCGGTACTACGTGTGAACAATCTTTACCACTTCCTAAAAATAGGAGAAAAGTACTATTCAACACCAATAGTTTATTGTAAAAAACTTAACAATCAGCTTACAGTTTGGGAAAAGCAACAACAGATTGGAGTAAGGAACAGTTTAAAAAATGGCAGGGTTTCTTACTCTCATCTGTTGTTCCATTGAAAAAAGGCGTAAAAGAGCTTGAACCATGTCCAAAATTCAATTCATGTTAATATTGTCTTTAATTGCAATTCACTAAACTGTTAGATGCTGTTTCATAGGCAGTTATTATCGGATACAAAATGAATAAACGTTATTGGATTTTTCTGTTTTTGATTTTCGGGATTCAAATAAGCTTCGGCGTAGTTGCTCAATCTGAACCTGAAAATATAACGGCCGTTTCTCCATCCACCATCCATTCTACCGCAACAACCACTTACATTATCCAGTTTGCCGATCCGCCATTGGCGACCTGGATGCAAACGCAAGCGGGTGGGGGTCTTAATTTTCAGTCAAATACGGCCGTTTCCTACCAAAACACCCTCGCTGTTCAACAACAAACCGCCCTGCAACAAATGATTCGCACCTTAGACAGACCGCTCACGCCCCGATTTCGCTATACCATGGCCTACAACGGCATGGCGTTACAGCTCACAGGTACCGAAGCGGCTGAACTTAGCGGTCTGTCTGGCGTAACGGCCGTTTATCGAGAACAGCAATACGAACTCACCACCGACGCTGGCCCCAACTGGATCGACGCTGATGACATCTGGGATGGCAGCGGCACACCAAACAACAGCAGCAGCAAAGGAGAAGGCATCATCATCGGCGTCATCGACACCGGCATCAATACCGATCACCCTTCCTTTGCCGATGTGGGCGGCGACGGCTACAACCACACCAATCCACTTGGCAGCGGCACCTACAAAGGATTGTGTGTTAGCACCCCCTCGCTGTGCAACGATAAACTTATTGGCCAATGGGATTATGTAGATGGCTATTGGGAATCTGGCGGAGCAGAAGACAACGAGGGGCATGGCAGCCACACTGCAGGCACAGCCGCAGGCAATGTAATACAGGCCACCATCACCGCCCCCACCGGTTACACATATCAGAAAAACATTTCGGGCGTTGCGCCTCACGCCAACCTGATTGCATATGACGCCTGCTTTAGCTCGTGCCTTGGCTCTGCGCTGTTGGCAGCCATCGATCAGGCCGTTACCGATGGCGTAGACGTGATTAACTATTCCATTTCTGGCAGCAGCGATCCTTACAATGACCCCATTTCCCAGGCATTTTTAGCAGCCAACGAAGCCGGTATTTTTGTTGCAGTTGCCGCTGGAAATGATGGACCTGCTGCGAACACCCTTTCGCACATCAGCCCGTGGGTAACGGCCGTTGCAGCCACCACGCACAATCGCACGTTCACAAATGCACTGACAAATCTAACCAGTGATACATCACCATTAGCCAACATCACCGGTCAAAGCATCACCAGCGGTTACAAACTAGCCCCCATTGTCTATGCAGGCGATTATGGAGACGCACTTTGTTTCAATGATTTTGTACCAGGGACCTGGCAAGGTGAGATTGTCATCTGTGATCGAGGCCAAAATTCGCGGGTGCAAAAAGGTGTTCACGTGTTGTCCGGTGGCGCAGGTGCTATGATTTTGGCAAATTCCGCA
>QQUD01001038.1 GCA_008501785.1 Chloroflexota bacterium | reverse complement strand
GATTTGTCATTTGAAAAGCCGCGAAAATTTATCATCACGGCTGGCTGTGGTGGTGGAGTTACGTTTGATGACTTATCTGAAAAGCATGAGCCGCTGCAATCGGATGTTTCGGCAACGCCGGAGCAGTTGGCGGACTTGATGCGGGCCATGCATGGTGGGGCTGAGTTGTATCAGGTGGCGCGGGGGATACATACGGCCGTTTTAGCCACCCCCGACACCATTTTGATGCAGGTGGAAGATATCGGCCGTCACAATTGCCTCGACAAACTGCGTGGTGCAGCCCTCATGAACAACATCAACACCCGCGACAGAATTTTGCTCAGCAGCGGCCGCATCAGCAGCGAAATGCTCAACAAAGCACGACGCCTCGGTACGCCCATCGTCTGTTCTCGCACTTCGCCCACCAGCCTATCCGTTGCGCTGGCTGAAGCGTGGAACATCACCATCGTTGCCTACTTGCGCCAAAATCGTATGCGCGTTTATACGCACCCGGAACGGTTATCGGTAGGCGGTGAACAATAAACGGTGCAGCGCACTTAGGAAAGTGCAATGCACCTAATCCGCACGAAGAAAAAACAATTTCTGACTGCTTCAAGTGCAATGCACCGAAGAAGGTGCAATGCACTAGCCAAAAACATCTGGAGACAACATGAGTGAACCCATCACCATAAAAATCAATGGACAAGAAATCACAACAGACGACGAAACCACCATTCTCGATGCAGCCGCAAAATTGGGAATCGATATTCCAGTCGTTTGTTACCACCCACATTTGACGGGGAATGGTCTGTGCCGGGTTTGCTCGGTGGATACGGGCGGACGCGTGCAGGCGGCGGCCTGCGTCACCAAATGCTACAACGGCATGGAAGTGACCACCGACAGCGAAAAAGTGCATCGCGGACGCCGCACCATTTTAGAGATGTTGGCTTCCACCGTCGATTTATCCGAATCGCCAGAGATTTTGACGCTGCTTGAGCAATATCAGGCAGATACAAACCGATTCAGCGATGGTGAAAAACGGACAGCGCCCATTTACGACGACAATCCATTTTTTATTCGTGATTACAATCAGTGCGTAAACTGCTGGCGCTGTGTGCAGGTGTGTGCGGATGATGCCCAGTTTGCCTTTGCTCTCAGCTTTGACGGGCGCGGCTTCGACACAAAAATCGCCACCTTCCAAGGTGACGGCATGATGGACACCACCTGCGTCTTCTGCGGACAATGCGTCGGCGTTTGCCCTACCGGTGCACTCAAACCCAAACGCCAATCCATGCTGGAAGATGGCGTTGACCCAGATACGATTTTCCAACAAACACGCGGCGGCCGAAAGAAAAAGAAGTGATTTTGGAATGGAAAGCGGGTGGCAAACAGTAAAAATTTACGAACGCCCCAGACCCAAGTCCCTAATCTCCAATCCCCATTCTTCCCTTAAAAACATGTCGATCATCACTTGTCAGTTTTGGATTTCTTAGATATTCTGCCTCTATTCTGGAGAGCACCATCAATTTCCCACATTTGCTCTACCAGGAAATGGAGGCAGGATGGAAAAATCCGTAGATCGCACAAAAATGGAATCCCTGGCTGAAACTGAAAAAGAGAGGCAGGCCAGGCAGCACCATCGCATATTCTGCTGTAAAAGTACAGCTTGTGTATCTGGTGGAGCCGAAGAAATCATAAAGACCTTAACGAAAACGGCCAAAGCCGCCAAGGAGCCTGATGTCGAAGTAGACATCGTGCCTACGGGCTGTATGGGCTTGTGCAGCCGTGGGCCATTGATTCGTGTTGAATCCCAAGACGAAGAACCAACCCTTTATGCCGATGTCAACCCTGAAATCGCGGCGAAAATTACAACCAAACATTTGGTTAAAGCAGAAGCAAATGGGACTGAGTTCGAGACGCTGTCCCTTGATGCTCCATTTTTTACCAAACAAGAGCGGGTTGTTTTAGCCACTTCTGGAGATATTAATCCAGAAAAAATTGCAGATTATCTAACAAATGGTGGCTATCAAGCGTTGGCACATGTGCTGGAGACGATGACGCCGCAAGAAGTTTGTGATGAGATTTTTAAAAGCGGCTTGCGTGGTCGTGGGGGTGCTGGTTTCCCAACCGGGTTGAAATGGAACTTTACCCGGCAAGAAGAGGCCGAGCAAAAATATGTCATTGTCAATGGTGATGAGGGAGACCCGGGCGCTTATATGGATCGCACGGTAATGGAAGCAGACCCACATCGCGTGTTGGAAGGGATGGCAATTTGTGCTTATGCAGTTGGCGCTACCAAAGGGTACCTTTACATTCGTGGTGAATACCCAATCGCCATCCGTCGTATCAATAAAGCGATTCGAGGGGCAAAAAAGTATGGTATTTTAGGTGATTCGATACTTGGCACGGATTTCTCATTCGAGCCAAAGGTACGAATTGGTGCAGGTGCGTTTGTTTGTGGAGAAGAAACAGCGCTCATCCATTCGGTAGAAGGAACACGCGGCATTCCACGTATGCGCCCTCCATACCCATCAAAATCAGGTTTGTGGGATTCGCCAACAGTCATCAATAATGTAGAAACGTTTACAAATGTGCCCATGATTATTACCAAAGGGGCAGATTGGTTTGCCAGTATTGGTACGGAAAAGAGCAAGGGTACAAAGGTGTTTGCGCTTACCGGTCAGTTAAATATGACGGGCTTGATTGAAGTACCGATGGGGATTACGCTGCGCGAAATTGTGTATGAGATTGGGGATGGGATTCCAAACGGCCGTTCTTTCAAGGCAGCCCAAACCGGCGGTCCCAGCGGTGGCTGCATCCCCGTTGAACATATCGATACTCCCGTAGACTTTGAAAGTTTGGCAAAACTCAACTCCATCATGGGGTCTGGCGGTCTTGTGATCATCGACGACACAACCAACATGGTCGACTTTGCCCATTTCTTCATGGACTTCTGTGTCGATGAAAGCTGCGGTAAATGTTTGCCGTGCCGCGTGGGGACATTACAAATTCGCAAAATGCTTGAAAAAGTAATCGAAGGGCGTGCTGTACCCGAAGATTTAGACAAGTTGAGAAAATTGTGCAATACCGTTAAATCAACTAGTCTTTGTGGTCTCGGACAATCAGCCCCCAATCCGGTCTTGAGCACGCTTGACTTTTTCAAATACGAATTTGATGCACTTATTGGAGAAAACGGAGCGAAGTCACTCTTTTTGAGGCAGCTATGATCAAACTAACAA
>QQUD01000635.1 GCA_008501785.1 Chloroflexota bacterium | reverse complement strand
AAACAGCCATAATTGCTGCGCCAATGACAGCCCCAAAAATCGTGCCTTCACCGCCAGCCAAACTAGCACCACCAATCACCACTGCCGCAATCACCGCCAGTTCAATGCCGGTTCCGGCATTTGTAGACGATGTCGACAACAAACCGGCCGTCATAATGCCAGATAAGGCGCATAGACAGGCTGGTACGGTGTAGGCAAAAATCTTCACGAGGTCGATGGGCACACCAGACAAACGGGCTGCTTGCTCATTACTGCCAACTGCATAAATTTGCCGTCCCAAAACCGTGTATTTTAGGAAAAGGCTAAACACAATCACCAGCACAAACATTTCGATGACAGGAAATGGCACGGGGCCGATATACCCACCACCCAAAAAGTTCACCGCTTCATTTGGCATGGGCACATTGCTGGCAACTGTTCCTTCTAAACCGGATGCTGACAGATAGGTGAGACCACGGGCGACACTGAGCATGCCCAAGGTTGTAATAAATGGATTCACCTTGATCTTCGTAATGATCAACCCATTAATCAGGCCCAATCCTGTGCCAAATCCAAGCCCGAGCAGCACAGCCAGCCAAGGCGAAACACCTGTGTACATCAATCGCGCCGTAATCATGGCTGAAGCCGCGAGAATTGACCCCACCGAGAGATCGATCCCGGCTGTGATAATGATCATCGTTTGCCCAATCGCCATGATGCCAATGGTGGACATGCCACGCATCACATTGAAAATATTTTGTGATTTCCAAAAATATGGGCTAAGAAACCGCATGGCAACAAGCAAAATGATCAAGGCGACTATAACACCCATCTCCCGCGCTTGAAAAATGCGTTTTATTGAATTCATTGTTCGGTTTGATCCATTCCCGTTCGGGGTGGTTTTGGGGGCTAGTTCAGTCTGCTGCATGTTTTCTTCTCCAACTTTCTACTTTTTGTGAGCGATAGACCCTAAGGGCTTACAACACCAAAATGTCTAAATTCTTGTTAAAAACCCTTAGGGTCTGAATGATTACTTTTTCTGTTCGATTCTTGTCCAAATGAGCATGACGTGTTCTCGCACAACGCGGGCGGCCTCTTCTTCATCCCCGGCCCGTAACGCGGCGATGATTGGCAGATGCGTATCGGCAATATCTGTTAACTCGTCGAAATAATCCTTGTGTGTGTTCACCACAAATCGTTGAATTTGACTGAAAAGGGGGTCCCACGAACGCAAAAGCGCCACGCTATCTGCCCATTGGCAAATATTTCGGTGAAAAAGCATGTCATATTCGGTGAGCAGAACCATATTGTCGAGTTCGCCAGCGGCTTTCATTTGCTCGACTAATGCTTCGAGTTCCATTATTTGGGTGGGGGTAATGTGCCGTACTGTTCGCTTGATTGCATACCCTTCAATTTGGCTGCGGATAGAAAAAAGCTCATAGATTTCGTCAATAGAGGTTTTGGTGACATAAGTGGCGCTGCGTGCTTGTCGGTTAACAAGTCCTTCGCGTTCGAGTCGTTGTAGAGCTTCGCGGACGGGAGCCTGGCTCGTTCCCATCGTTTCGGCAATATCCAATTCTACAATACGATCTCCTGGCAACAATTCGAGGCTGATGATGTCTGTACGCACTTTATCATATACCTGATCTGTCAGAGATTTCATTTTCCGTTGGTATTGAGGTTTTGCCATTTTTACCTACTTATGTTTTATTTGTAACGAATTTATTATCGATTATTGATTATCGATAATTACTAGTTTATAATAAAGCCACCCGAAAGCATTTGTCAACACAGAACTTTGGAATCGGGTGGCTTGAGTTTTTAACAATCGAATTTGTTTGGATTCACAACAAATATGCTGCAAAGTATATTTTTCAAATATGATGTGTCAATAGGTTAATGACTGCTCGTGACATTTATCACATAAATGGGCGTGACATTTGTCACTTTTTAACAAAATTGACGGGTTAAGATGGAAAATTTTGATTTATGTTAAGTTTGATGTGTAAATACGAATAGGGAAAATACGAATAAAATCTGATCATCCGTATTTTTCCTTATCCGTATCAAACGTCAAACTAAATTATTTAAAAATAGCAGCTTCCAAAAATAATAAGAGGTAACTTTCTATGCCTGTTGTAATAAACGGCCGTAATCAAATCGCCAATAAACCAAGTAATGAGGGACGTGAGACATTTACGGCCGTTAACCCCCGCACAAAACAAACAACCCCCTACGCCTTTTTCAACGCCATAACCACAGAAATCGATCAGGCCGTTCGTGCAGCCACGGACGCTTTTGCTCAAAGTCGCCACTTCTCTGCCCACAAACTGGCCGAATTCTTAGATCAAGTCGCCGCCGAAATTGAAAACCTGGGTGATCAACTGCTGCACACGGCCGATGAAGAAACCGGTCTTGGCATCCCCCGCTTAACGGGAGAACGTGGACGCACAACCGGCCAACTGCGAAAATTTGGTGAGTTACTGCGTGAAGGCTCTTACGTGGATGCGATTATCGACACCGCGCAACCAGATCGCCAACCGTTACCACGCTCATCCATTCGCAGGCAACTCTTTCCACTGGGCCCGGTAGCCGTCTTTTCGGCCAGCAATTTCCCATTTGCCTTTTCTGTTGCTGGTGGAGATACGGCTTCTGCGTTTGCCGCTGGATGCCCGGTTGTTGTCAAAGCACATCCTTGTCATCCGGCCACATCTGAGTTGTTTGCACATGCTATTAATCGCGCTATTGAACAGCTTGATTTTCCTGCCGGTTTCTTTTCACTCATTCAAGGAAACACGATTGAGGTTGGACAAACATTGGTAACGCATCCTGGCATCGCGGCGGTTGGTTTTACCGGTTCGTTGCGAGCCGGTCGTGCCATTTATGATGCAGCGGCAGCGCGACCCATCCCGATACCGGTTTTTGCCGAAATGGGCAGCGTCAATCCGGTGATCCTGCTCCCCAACGCCGTTGCAGAACGCGGTGATAACCTCGCCGCAGGGCTTGTGCAATCGCTCACATTAGGAAGTGGCCAATTTTGCACAAATCCGGGGCTGGTGTTGATGGTCAAGAGTCCCGAGACAGATGCTTTTATCAAAAATGTCGCTGAAAAGATGAATGCGCAATCGCCTGGGGTGCTGCTCAATGGCAGCATTGAGCAGGGTTTGGCAAATGCGGTGGCGACGACGGTGAAACGGCCGTTTATCCAAACCCACACTGGCGGCGAAGTCGTTGCCGGCGATTCATTCTGTTACGCCAATACTGTTTTGCAAACGAGCGCAGCCGCATTTTGCAATGACCCATTGCTGCAAGAAGAGCATTTTGGACCGGTGACGCTGTTTGTGGTGGCGGATTCGATGGGGGAATTGGAAACGGCCGTTCACGCACTTCACGGCAATTTAACTGCCACCATTCATGCTGCCGAATCCGATCTGAATGCGGCACAAACTCTTTTGATGGATTTAAAAGAAACGGTGGGACGCCTGATTTGGAATGGCTTTCCAACCGGCGTTGAAGTCTCGCACGCAATGCAGCACGGTGGCCCGTATCCAGCCACAACCGCACCTGCCACAACATCTGTGGGCATGACCGCCATCAAACGATTTATGCGCCCCGTGGCTTTTCAGGATGTGCCTGATGCACTGCTGCCACCTGCTTTGCAAGACGCCAACCCGCTCAACATCTGGCGTATTGTGGATGGGGATTGGAGTAAACAAAGGATTTAATTAGCAATATTAATGTTTTATCGAAAAGAGGACAACGAATGAAGAATATTCGTTGATTCCTATCATTCGTTGTCCTCATCTCTATCAATCTTGAGGGATAATTTACCTTTCTAATGGTTTTCTTCACATGACTCAAAGGAGGTATGCGTGAAGCGTCTACAGGATAAGGTAGCACTCGTCACTGGTGCGGCGGGTGGTATCGGGAAAGGAATAGCTGTCCGATTTGCTCAGGAAGGGGCGAATGTGGGGGTGTTGGATTTGCATGAAGCAGCGGCACAAGCCATCGTGGATGAAATTGTCGCGGCCGGTGGGCAAGCGGTGGCGCTGGGGGCTGATATTAGCCGGGAAGAGGATGTGGAAACGGCCGTTTCCCACCTTCGCCACACCTTTGGCTCGATAGATATCCTGGTCAATAACGCTGCCATCATGCCCGCAGGCCGTTTACACGAAACAGACCTGGCTGATTTTGACCGCTGCATGGCTGTCAATTTGCGCGGCACTTATTTAGCCTGTCGCGCCGTCATTCCCGATATGATTGCGGCCAAAAAGGGCAGCATTATCATGATGTCCAGCATTACCGGCGTGCTCGGATTGCCGGGATTGGCCGCTTATTCAGCCACCAAAGGGGCGCTTATTTCACTAGCCCGCGCCATGTCTACCGATTATGCAGGTCTGGGCATTCGCACCAATTCAGTCTCACCCGGCACAATCGACTCGCCCATGCTGCATAACTTTTTAGCAAATCAGTCAGACCCAGACACGATGCGCAAGGCATTTGATGCTATGCATCCTATTGGTCGTGTCGGCACGATTGATGAAGTCGCCAACGTATTTGTCTTTCTCGCTTCAGATGAGTCCAGCTTTGTCACAGGCGCAAACTTTCAAGCGGATGGCGGAATGGGTGTCAAAGGTCAACAGCCGCAAGATGAGAAATAACGGAGGAAATATGGAAATTGCCCCAGGAATTCACCGCATAATTTGTCGATTTGGTGAAAAACGAATGGTGTATGTTCATTTGCTGATTGGTGATGACGCGGCCCTGTTAATAGACACAGGCTGCGCCCACAATCCAGCACAAGAGATTTTGCCGTACATGCAATCGATTGGGTTTGATGTGAAAAATCTGACGACTATTTTAATTTCACATTCAGACATTGACCACCAAGGTGGCAATGTGCCAATGAAGCAGGCTGCACCCCAGGCTTTGCTCATGTGTCACCGTTTGGATGAGCCGTGGGTGTCTGATACGGAGGCGTTGGTAAACGGCCGTTATTCTCAATTCGAAACCGATCACAACATCGGCTACGGGGATGCTGGCAAACAAGGCATTCGGGAAAGCTGCTTGAGCTGTTCGGTAGACATGACCCTCTCTGGTGGCGAAACGTTTCGCCTAAGTGCGGATTGGTCAGTTGAAATCATCCATACCCCCGGCCACACCTGGGGGCATTTGGCCGTTTACGATCCGCGCAGCAAAGTACTCATTTCTGGCGAGGCTACCATGTGGACATCGATTTTGGATGAAGAGTGGCAGCCCGCGATGCCGCCAACTTACTGCTATGTGGATACGTATCTGGCAACACAGGCGCGGTTGTTGTCGATGGATATTGACATGCTCTCATCAGCACATTGGCCGGTGCAGCGGGGAACGGCCGTTGCCGATTTCATCAGCGAAAGCCGCAACTACTGCCTGCACGTTGAAAGCAAACTGCTAGAAAAAGCGCGAAACGAAGGGCCATTTATGCTGCGTGAAGCTATCGAAACGCTGGGACCACAGCTTGGCGACTGGCCGCAAGAAACAAATCAAGATTTCAGTTACGGCATGTTGGGTAATCTGGATAGCTTAGCCCGGCGCGGATTCCTGCAAACGGAACGGAACGGTGATGGTCTCACCATGTGGAGTGTGACGCCATGACCGCACCCATGCTTGTCCGCTTTTCCCACCCGCAAACCGGTATTCGCATAGGTGTGCAATTGGCAGACACTGTTCACGATGTGACTGATAAAATAAATTCTGTTGCGGAGTGGTTGCAAGGGAGTGTGGGGCGAAGGAATGAGGTAATTATGGAGTTGGGGAAAACGGCCGTTTCTGCACCCACAACCTACTCGATTGACCAATTCCAAGCTAAACCAATTCCCAACATGCTTCATTGGCTGCCACCGGTTGACGAGCAAGATGTGTGGGCGGCTGGCGTGACCTATTCCCGCAGCCGCCAAGCGCGACAGGAAGAAGCTATTGATGGCGGCGACATTTATGCCCGCGTTTATGCCGCTGAGCGTCCAGAACTGTTTTTTAAAGCACGCGGTTCGTGGGTCGTGGGACCTGGCGGTGAGGTGGGCATTCGTCATGATGCCACCTGGAATGTGCCTGAACCTGAATTGGGGTTGGTGTTCAATCCAGCAATGGAGATTGTGGGCATTGTTGTTGGCAATGACATGAGCAGCCGCGACATTGAAGGCGAAAATCCGTTGTATCTGCCTCAGGCAAAAGTGTACACAGCCGCTTGTGCGCTGGGGCCTGGTATTTTGCTCACGCCACTGGATACGGATTGGCCGGAGGTTTCGATTATGTTAGAGATTGGGAGGGGGGAAACGGCCGTTTTCACCGGCAAAACCCACACCAACCAAATCCATCGCCGTCCTGATGAACTTGCCGATTTTTTGGGCCGATGCCTCACCTTTCCCGATGGTGCAGTCCTCTTAACCGGTGCGGGCATTGTCCCGCCAGAAGATTTCACACTACAGGCAGGTGACATGATTCAAATTCGTATTGAAACAGTTGGTACCTTAACCAATTACGTGCGAGTTGTTTAAAACATTGAGCAAATATGACCTTAATTATCCGTATCAAACGACGAACAAAAGGCCTTTTAGGCCTCCGATTCCTAGCCCTGAAAGGGCTTCCACCTCGTAGCCGTGGGCTTCCAGCCCTCGGCGGGGCTGTGCAGGAATGGCAGCTTAAAACTTAGCAATATTTTTGCAGAGATGTACGCTCAGGCGATCATCTCTCACATGTTTAATGAGACAGTTCCATGAAAATTACAGCAATAGAAACTTTACAGTGGGCAGAATATCCAAGACTGATGATAGTCCGTGTCCATACAGACGAAGGCATCATCGGTCTGGGTGAGACCGTTGATAAAATTCCCGGTGCAAAGGGGGCGCTGCATGGCACGATTGCGCCCTTGGTGCTGGGACAAGACCCGCTGGACATTGAAGGGCTGTGGCAATTTGTCATGGACAATATCATGTATCATGGCTACGCAGGCGCAGAGACCCGCGCTTTGTCAGCATTTGAAATTGCTCTGTGGGACATCATGGGCAAAAAATACAACATCCCACTTTATCATCTGCTTGGTGGCAAAACCCGTGACAAGATTCCCACATACAACACCTGCATCGGGTTTGGTGCGTATCAAGATTATCAAGCGTGGCATGATGATGCGGGCGCATTGGCAAAATCGCTGCTGGCTGACGGCATTTCTGCGATGAAAATTTGGCCGTTTGACCAATATAGCGAAGAGTCGTTTGGTCAATATATCACGCATCCCCAAATCGAAGCCGGGTTAGAACCGATTAAAAAAATCCGAGATGCCGTTGGGCTAGAGATGGAAATTGGTGTTGAATTTCATTTTCGCTGGAATCGGGTCAGCATGGAACGCATCGCCCGTGCTTTGGAACCGTATAACATTTTGTTTTTGGAAGATGTGCTGCCTGCGGTGCATCCAGATGAAATCAAGCTGTTAGGTCAGCGCACGACGATACCCATTGTCGGCTCTGAGCTGCTGATGACGCGCTGGCAGATGCGAGAGTGGATGGAAAAACATGTGGCGCCCATTTACATGACCGATCCGGTTTGGAATGGTGGCATTGCGGAAACGCGGAAAATGGCTTATATGGCGGAAACGTTTGGCGTGCCGCTGGTGCTGCACAATGTGGCAGGTCCCATTTGTCACGCGGTGTGTATGCATTTGGGGGCGCATATTCCCAATCTGTTTTATGTGGAATCGGTGCGGGCGTTTTATAAGTCATATTTCTCGGTGTTGAGTGAGTTGGAGGTGGTGGTGGAAAACGGCCGTCTTAACCTCCCAATCGGTCCAGGCTTAGGCGTCACCCTCAACCCCGAGATTTTGCAGCGACCTGATTTGACACGACAATTATCCGAAGGCCCTGGATTGGCCAACGGCAGACGCTCGATGGGTGATCATTGGGCAGTAGAGGAGATTCGTTAAAATGGCACGTTACATTGCACTTACTTGTGAAGCACTCTCCCGCAGCATTTACGCGGCAGCGGCCAAAACCCCACACACCATCACGGTTCAATTGTACAAACAGGGGTTACACAACCGTCCTAAAAACTTACGCGAAGTGCTGCAAGCTGAAATTGACGCGATTGAACCTGATAGCTGCGACGCGATTTTGTTAGTTTATGGCATGTGTGGCACATCAACCATTGGCTTGCAAACCAGCCACACCCCTCTCGTTATTCCCCGAGCGCACGATTGCATCACCCTGTATCTTGGCTCAAAAGAGCGCTACCAGGAAGAATTCAATCGACATCCAGGGACATATTGGTACAGTGTGGATTACATCGAACGTGCAGAGCCTGGAGCCAGCATGGCGCTGGGAGCGGCAGGCATCGAAGATCAAGAAGCGCAATATGAGGAGTATGTGCAGAAGTTTGGCAAAGAAACGGCCGATTACCTCATCGAAGAAATGCGCAAATGGTCTTCACACTATACCCGTGCCGCCTTCATTGATATGGGCTTGGGGGATGCCGCACCCTTCGAAAAAATGGCGCAAGACAAAGCCGAAAAAGAGGGCTGGCAGTTTGAACGCCTCAAAGGCAATCGCCAACTGCTAGAAAATCTGATCAACGGCGACTGGGCAGAAGATGCATTTTTGCAGGTACCGCCCGGGCATTCGATTCAACAGCAGTATGATGAAGGTTTGGTGTATGCTAAATTGGAAGATGGGGGATAACGGCCGTTTCCCATCTCCCATATGACTTCATTATTCTGCTCAATATTTTTTATATTTCTGACTCAATTCAGTTTATACCTCGGCGCGAACAGCCTGGAGATTCTTTTTACGCTGCTGGAGCATGATCACAAAGATAACTGCGTTAATCGCAAAACTAAAGAAAACCAGCCATGGCATAGTGTGTGCGCCAAAACGTTCAATCGCTTGCCCCGTCACCCACGGCAGCACAACAGCACCGAAACTATCACCTAAAATAATGATGCTGCTCACTGTCGCGGTCAATTTAATGGATTGCCCGGCCAGGTTGTACCCTGTTGCCCAAACTGGAGCCATGAAAAAACCCACCAGCAGGGTTGAAACCCATAGCAAATTGAGCGAACCTGGCCAGAGGAACATCAGCGTTAGCGCACCTAAGCCGCCCAAAAACGCGACTGCCAAGATTTGAGCGGGAGTAAAACGAGCTGCTACAGGCACGGAAATAGCGCGACCAATTGTAAAAGAAAGCCAAAAAGCAGAAGTCAGATACGCGGCGCGGGTAGCATCTGCCAAATCGAGGGTAAGTGCGTAGGTGTAAATCCAGTTTCCAAACGTGATTTCAGAGCCAACGTAGAAAAACAGGAACAGCAAGGCGACAATAATCACCGGCAATGCTTTGCGTAGGTTTTCGCGAGACTGAACATTGTCTTCATGTTTGTCAGGGTTATTTGGGCTGTCGGGAAGGAAAAGAACGAACAGGCCAACACAAACGGCGAGCAGTGATAATGCCCAATAGGCGTGCTGATAAGTTCCGTCTAGCTTCAACACTTGTGCAAAAATTGTCGGAGCCAGAAACGCCCCTAATCCAAAGGCAAAATGCAATCCATTCACATAGGGGCCCGCTTTTTTACCATGTGTCCACATGAGCAACGTGTTGCCCCCGGTGTTGATGATGCCCACAGGCAGGCCGCTAAAAAATGAGATCAGCAGCAAAATAGGGAGACTGCCTGCCAGTGGAATGACTGCGAGCAGCACAGCGCTAAACAGTTGGGCTGCTCCAAGTACCAGGTGCCCACGCGGTACACGATCCAAAATGCGCCCACCTAAGATTGTGCCCAATATCGAACCTAAAGCACTTACCAAAAACATGGAGCCAATCGTTCCCAGCGTACTGCTGGTCTGTTCAGCCAGCGAAGGCAATGCAGGGCCTACGATACCCAAGCCAAAGCCCAGGCTGATAAAAAGTAGATAATATCCGATGGTATTGCGAAGTTTAGCGTTTTTTGTCATAAAAATGGGTAGTTTTGAAGGAATCACCTCGTTCCCACGTTCTACGTGGGGATGCTTGCCTGAACGCTCCGCGTTCTCGACGCAGAGCGTCTGATAACAACGCATTCCACGCAGAGCGTGGAACGAGGGGAAATCTTCTTGTCATTTAATAACTGTGCTTAACCAGCGGGCGCTTGGTTTGATGGTGCGCTGCTGGGTAGCTCGGTCTACGGCAATTATGCCAAAGGTTGGCTCGTATCCGAGCATCCATTCAAAGTTGTCGAATGCTGACCAGGCATAGTAGCCGCGAATATCCAGGCCATCGCGAATGCAATCCGCTACGCTTTGCAGGGCGGTTTGGTAGTAAGCAAGGCGGCGGGTGTCATCCTTTGTACCGATGCCATTCTCGGTCACAATCATGGGGATACTGGCAACCTTGTGGGCGTGTTGCAGTGTCGCCCCGATTGCTTCGGGCCAAAATTCGTAGCCCATTTGCGTGAGTTCGACGCCTTCCTCAGGCCCAAGATTGCCGTCGGGGCCGTAGCGTTCGCGAGAGTATGTTTGCACACCGAGAAAATCATCTTCGCGAGCTGCTTCCAGAAATACATCTTGCAATTCCCATCGCATTTTGTCGCGTGTGGCTTCTCCGCCGGGTGCGGTCTGCATGTCTTGCATGGCAATGGTGAGACCAACGGGGAGTAACGGCCGTTCTCCCTTAATCGCCCCTCTCGCCTGATGGTGCGCCGCCAAAATCACATCTCGCCCCTGTGGCGTTCCGGCAAAAAAGAACGGCGCAAATTGGTCTGGAGCAACGTGCAGGGCTGCGGCTGCCTGATGGTAAAACGACTCCGCGCCAGAACGATCTCGCATCCACAGCATCGCCGCCATGCGGGGGATATTTACCTCATTGATGGTGCAAACCGTGTCAATCAGGTCGCCTAAATGTTGGGTAACTTTGCCTGCATAACGAGCAAACTTTTCGGCCGTTTTCATATTTACCCAGCCACCCTGCTGGATGACCCAGCGTGGTGACGTGAAATGATGGTATGTGACCATTGGCTTCAGGCCGTGTGCGTGGCACGATTCCAACATGCGGCGGTAGTGGTCGAGGGTGGCGGTGGAAAAACGGCCGTCTTCCGGCTCCACCCTCGCCCATTCCACCGAAAACCGGTAGCTGTTGAAGCCTAGTTCAGCCAGCAGAGCCACATCTTCTGGGTAACGGTGAAAATGGTCAATTGCATCACCCGATGGTTCGGCAAAGATCGTGTCTGGGACATGTTCCATTACCCAAAAATCGCTGTTAGTGTTGTTGCCTTCTACCTGGTGTGCAGCGGTTGCTGTTCCCCACAAAAAATCAGCAGGGAAAGAATCTTTCAAAATTTTATCTGTTGTTTTCATAGGTTTATTCCATTGTTGCATGAACTTGTTTTAATAACATATCGACAATATCGTCTGCGGGTTGCGTGAGAAAAGACTCTTGGAACTGGAGAAAACTGCGTAAGGGTAAATCCATCAGAAAGTTAAGCATGTCTACGCCAATTGTCCCATCCTTAGAGTTATCGCTGCCGAAGGGACCGCCCTTTTTCATCAATTCTCTGAACATGGGTTCGAGGATAGGTTTTCCAACCGGATCATTATACCAGGAGCGAATCGTGGATTGGTCATGCAAAATTGTTGGTAATTGCAGTGTAGATTGCAGTGTGATTGTGGTTCGGCAGCGAATATCAGCCGCTGAAGCGCCGATGAGGATGTCGAATTTGCCAGTTTCGGTAATCCATTGTCGGTACGCCGGATCGTAGTAGGCAAAGGCGCGGAAGTTGAGGGTGATGGAAATGGTTTTGGTCTCGCCCGGTGCTAGCGATACTTTTGCGAATCCTTTCAGTTCTTTAAACGGCCGTTTCAGCCGCGACTTCTGATCATGCACATACAGCTGCACAATTTCCTGGCCAGCTACCTTGCCCGTATTGGTCACATCCACCGAAACCGTCACCCCATCTTCATCGTTGAAGCTGTTGGCAGAAACAGTTCGACCTGGCTCAGTGTGAACTTGTAAATTGTCGTAGGCAAAGGTTGTATAGCTCAAACCGTAACCAAAGGGGAACAACAGCGGCATTTCTTTAGCATCGTAGTAGCGGTAGCCGATAAACAACGCTTCACCATACCGAACGGTGTCATTTTCGCCGGGGAAATTGAGGTGTGCTGGTGTGTCTGACAGTTTGTGCGGATACGTTTCGGCGAGTTTGCCGCTGGGGTTGATATGACCATATAGAATGTCAGCAATCGCGCCAGCACCCGCCTGTCCCATCATCCACGCTTCCAAAATTGCTGCTGTATTGTCTATCCACGCACCCATCACAACGGGTGCGCCGTTGTTGAGGATGACGACGGTGTTGGGCTGAACGGCCGTTACCGCCTGAATCAATTTCACCTGCTGTTTGGTCAAATCCAGGTCGTCCCGATCATACCCTTCAGATTCTTTAAACGAAGGCAGGGCGATGTAGAGTAAGGCTACCTCGGCTGCTTGCGCGATGGCAACAGCCTCATCAATCAACGCCTGATCTAGACAATTGTCTTTCGGATAGCCAAGCGCAAAGCTTAAATTAGTAGTTCCCGCTGCTTTTTGCAGTTCATCGAAAGGCGCATCAATTCGGATGGG
>QQUD01000264.1 GCA_008501785.1 Chloroflexota bacterium | reverse complement strand
TGGAGAACAAGTAACTCACCCCGAATTTGGCGCTGGTCAGGTGGTGGCGATGTACCGTAATGGGTCGGAGTGGCTGGTGCGGTTTCAGAATGGGCTGCGTTTTCGGCGGCCGCGTCATGAGTTTGTGGAAAACGGCCGTTCTCTCGCCGAACCCACCCCATCCTATGCCATCACTTTTCAACCACCGCCGCCGATGGCGCGCACCAAGCTCGACGCACGGCAGCTAATCGAATCGCTGCGGGTGGGCATTGCGCCTGCGCAGCATGTGACAGAATTAACGATTGATTTGGAAGCGGAGCAAGAGAGTTTGATTCGTGCGTTGAATCAGGCGCATCAAGAAGGGGGAGCCGTTCGAGCTGTTGTGGGCGAATATGGGTACGGCAAAAGTCATATGATTGAGCTGACCACCCGGGAGGCACTTAACCGCAATTTCTTGGTGGCAACGGTCAGCCTGGATTTGCTAGAACTGCCGCCGCACCGCTCATTTGCCATTTATCGTGAAGCGATGCGCCATTTGCGCTACCCTGACAACGACGAAACAGGGTTGGCTCCATTGCTCGAAAAAACAAGTGAACTGACGCAAATCTTGCCGCGTTTACAGGACTTATCACCGGCGGAACTTGATCCGTTGACAATTGGTTTGCAAGCGATTGCCAACGTGGCTTCTCCACGGCAGCGACGCGCCTGGATTAATTGGTTGATGGGTGGTCGTCGCGTGAAGTTGATGAATAAAGGGAAACCGCGTGGCGTGCGCTTTCCGTCCATCTATAAAATTGGACACAATGCGCGACAAGTTGCGTATTTGATGACGGGTATTAGTGCGCTGGCGCGGCTGGCGAATTATAGTGGCCTGTGTGTGCTGGTGGATGAAGCTGAAAGCTATTCGCTGCTGCATGCGCGGCAGCGTCCGAAATCCAGCCTCTTTTTCCAGGCGATGATTTATGCGGCACTGCGAGAACAGCAAACGAAAGTGAATGCAGATGAGATTCCGCAGCATCGTTATCGCTCGTATCCGATGGCGTATGATCAGGGGCAGTCGCTCTTTTTTATGTTTACGGTGACGCGCAGTGACCAACGGCTGCCGCTGCGAGATTGGCTGGCGGATGACCAGATTTTCTATCTGGAGCCGGAGGCTCCGCCGCAAGAGGTGGGTAAGTTTTTGCAGCGCATTTTGACGTATCATGCGCAGGCGTATGGGTATGAACCGGGCGACCGGCAGGGTCAGGTGCGGCGCGGCGCGGCTGAACATTTGGCGCAGGGGTTGCGAAACGGCCGTTTTTCGATGCGATCCATTGTGCGGCTGGCAGTTGAGCTTTATGATTTGCTCTATCTGCATCCTGATTATGATGTGGCAATGCTTTTGGATGAATTGCGCTCTCAGGTGAAATGATTTTTGAGGAGTGGAAGCTTTAGCTGGAACGGATGCGAACGACCCGGCTAAAGCCTCCACTCCTTTTTTACAACATGTTAAATCCGCAGCAGGTGAAGGACCGAATTCCGCACACGTGGCCGCTGTTTTTTACGCGGCATGGGCAGTTTACGGCCGTTCAGTTGCAAACAATCCCCCATATTTTAGATGGTAAAGACACATTGGTGATTGCGGCGACTGCTACGGGTAAGACGGAAGCGGTGGTGGCTCCTTTGTTGGAGCGCTATTGGGAGACGTTGCATCAGCCGGGATTGTCTATTTTGTATATTTGCCCGACACGGGCGCTGGTGAGTGATTTGTGGGCGCGTTTGCAGCCTATGTTGGCGGATAGTGGCATCTCGTTGGGCATGAAAACGGGGGATACGGGACCGGTGTCTGTGACGGAGCCACCCGCGATTTTGATTACGACGCCTGAATCGACTGATGTGCTGCTGACGCGTGCCCCGCGCCTGTTTATCAATCTGCAAGCGATTGTTTTGGATGAAATTCATTTGTTTGACAATACGCCGCGTGGCGACCATATGCGTTGTTTGCTGCCGCGCATTGAGCGCATTCGCAGCTACGCACAGCCGGAGGTGGCGGCGGCGCAGCGTGTTGTGCTGTCGGCGACGGTGTCGGATGTGGATGGGGTGGCGGGGCGTTATTTGCATGATGGGGTGGTTGTGCAAATGTCGGAAAAGCGGCAGATTGAGGCAGAGATACGGCCGTTATATGACCTGACTGAATTAACAAGTACGCTGGCTGAACGTGCCAGCCATAAGACCTTGCTGTTTTGTAATTCGCGGGATGAGGTAGAGAATACGGCCGTTTATCTGCGTCAACACCTTTCCTACCATGCTGACATTTTTGTGCATTATAGTACGCTTGATGCTGGGGTGCGCCGTGATGTTGAGGAGCGGTTTGCGGCCGCGTCGGTGGCGATTTGTGTGTGTACGTCTACGTTGGAGCAGGGGGTGGATATTGGCACAGTGGAGGATGTAGTGCTGCTGGGCGTTCCGCATGATTTGACCGCATTTTTGCAGCGGATTGGGCGTGGTGGGCGACGGCATGAGCAGGTTAAGGTCCTTTGTTTGCCAAAATCGCCGAATGAGTGGGCGCGGTTTGAGGCGTTGTTGGGATTGGGGAGGGGGGAGTGGGAAGTGAAGAGTGGTGAGTGGGGAGTGCAGAGTGGGGAACAGGTGATTGAGGATGTGGTGGGGTATGGGTTTCGGCCGTCGGTGTTGGTGCAGCAGATTTTTAGCATGATTAAGCAGAGTCCGACGGGGAGTGTGCGGTTGGAGGATGTGCGGCGGATTGCGCCGAGGTCGGTGACGCAGGATGATTTGCAGCAGATTATGTCGGAGTTGACGTTTGATGGGTATTTGCGGGCGGGGCGGTTGGGTGAGTGGAAACCTGATACCAAGCTGCAAGAGCTGCTGGACCGGCATGATATTTATAGCAATATTGGGACGGAGCTTTTGGCGGGAACGGCCGTTGATGCTTACTCTGGTGCGGTGTTGGGGCAAACAAACCGGGTTTATAAAAAAGGAACGGTGCTGCTCTTTCGGGGGCAGTTGATGAAGGTGCTGTGGCAAGAGCAGTATCGTTTTGGGTTGGCTGCGACGCGTGAACAAGCGGCGGATGAGGTGCTGCGGATGCGTAAGTCGTTTGCGCCGGTGCCGTTTGTGGTGACGCAGGCGGTGGCAAGGTCGATGGGACTCAGGCCGGGAAACATGGTGGTGCTGCCGCTGGATGAGGGGATGCGGTTGTATCATTTTTGGGGAACGGTGTGGGGGGAGATGTTAACGGCCGTTTT
>QQUD01000084.1 GCA_008501785.1 Chloroflexota bacterium | reverse complement strand
AACTTGTCATTCCCGCGCAGGCGGGAATCCATGACGTAGTCGAGTAGATTCCCGCCTGCGCGGGAATGACAGGGCCACATTTTGTAGTTTTCTATTACCTGATTATTTATTTAACTTCCATCACGCCGCCGCGAATGCTGCTCAAATGCTGCCGCAAACAAATCCAGCAAGCATCATTCACCAACCTGTTCCATCTCCGGAAACAAACACCTCTCCCGGTGTCGTTCCTTCTGATGCAACACATAATCAATCACACGCGGCAGCGCCCGTTTACCAAACGACAACACTCCATACCCTTCCTGTCATACAAACCAATCGCTGCTTGCATAATCGTGGTTTACCCAATGCGAGCTTGCCCCTTTCAACTGACCGACAAAAAATGCAACCGCTAAACGTGGTGGAATCGATGCCACAACATGTACATGTTCCTCCATGCCTCCCACCGCGTGAATCACACCACCTAATTCAATTCCTTTGCCGCGAATGGTGGTGTGTAGTTGTGGTTCCAGGGTCGAATCAATGATTGGTCGGCGATTTTTAGTTGCCCAAACAATATGATAATACAGTTGCCAATATGCCATTTTGAGAAACGCCCTCCTGTTTGGTGGAATGTATCTGATGGGTGGTGCTTTTGCAAGTTTGGATTTTGTGGTGCTTGGCCCCGCCGGAGGCTGGAAGCCATCCGGCTACGAGATGAAAGCCCCTGCGGGGCTGAAGAAACCTAGCCCCAACGGGGCTTCCACTTCGTAGCGGTGGCGTTCACGCCGCCGCGAACCTCGCCGCTAACACCGCCAACCAACATTCACACAATTGCAATTTGGAAACACCTTTGGAAACATGCTCTTGTTATGCTCTAAAAAGCTCAACAATCGTAACAAAAACAGAGAGTGTGCATGAAAATTCGAATCTTGATCTTGCTCCCCTTCCTTTTTATAAGCGGAATACTTATTTCAAATCGCCCATCGACCGCCTATTTTGCCAACGCCCAAACCAGCAGCAGTACAACATTGGTTGATGATTTTGCCAACGGCAGCAACCCACCCCGATTGAACCAATTCAACTTCAACCACAGCTTCACGCTGGGTACGGCATGGGATTTAACCGGTTCCACGATTGGCGAACCGTTGTCACAATCCCCGCCGTATGCGCTGACCCTCTACGCAGGTAACGAAGACCGGATCACGTTTAACCTACCTTCGGCCTCCTCCTATGCCACGTCGGCGCAAGTGTGGGGATGGACGCTGCCTGCGCAAAATGGCATTCGGGCTGGGCGAGGGCGCGTCGTTTTTGAAGGCACGGGTGACACAAAAACGTTCTCGTTTAGCGGCGGGGCGCTGCAATGGCAGGTTTTCAAGGCCAATGAGAACGATGCTGGTGATAATGGCAATCCGTTGGGGGCGATTGTGGCGGTGCGATTGGCAGATATTGGCAATAATGGTGACCGGGTCATGTTTGATGATTTGGAAGTTGCGACAATCACACCACCACGCCGCAGCAACTTGACGCTGGCGATGGCTGCCTCAACAAACACGGTGAACGTTGGTCAAACCATCACCTATGACCTGACGGTAACAAATACTGGCCCAGAAAGTGCGCCGAATGTGACAATCCAGGATGTGCTGCCGCATGGCGGGACGTTTGTGGCAGGTGGCAGTTCGAATGCGTGCCGCTTGGTGCGTGGATTAGTTGAGTGCAATCTAGGGTCGCTGGCTGTGAACAGCTCACGCACGGTGACGATTGCGGTACAGGTGGGGCAAGATGCGTGTGCATCGTTTACCAATCAAGCAACCGTGACGGCGCAGGCGCTGGATAATAACATGGCGGACAACACGGCCGTTTCCACCGCCACCACCCCGCTCCCAGCCTGCGCCGACTTCACCACCACCCTCACCGCCTCACCCGTTCCCATTGATGCAGGTGACGATCTCACCTATTTGCTCACCATCAAAAACAATGGCCCCGACACAGCCGGAGGCACGGCGGCATTGACATTGCCGCCCGACATCACCGGACAACAGATTACCGCTGACAGCGGCGTAACATGCAGCGGCGCATCCAGTCCAGTTAGCTGCTCTGTGCCTGCATTGGCTGCTGGCGAGCAAAAACAGATTGTGCTGACCGCAAGCGCCTCCACCAGCGCCACCGGCATTCAACTCGCTACCGCCAGCGCCACACCCGCCATTCCCGATCCATTGCCAGAGAACAACAGCACCCGCTTTCGGTTTGTGATGGGGCTGCCCTTCGATTTTTCGATTATTGCTGAACTGGATATGGGTGTTTTGTCAGGCTTCGACACCATCTGGTCAATAGACATCAACAATCAAGGTGACGTTGCCTTTTATGTGGTTGATTTTGTTAATCCTCCCTATGAATTTCGGGTTTATGAAGGAGATGGCACGACTTTGACGCAGAAATTTGCTAGCACCGACTTACCTGCACTGAACAATGGGTTGGTGCATTATCCTACGTTTGCCTGTGCTGATTTGAGTGATGCTGGGGCGCTTGCCTTGGTGAGTGAAATTCGCGATCCTGCGTTAGGCAGTTCGCTAAATGCGGAAACCAAGGTTGGCTCAATGGTGCATCTTATCGAGCCAAACGGCACATTGACAACGCTAGATTCGCAACAGTTGAGCGTGGATGGCAATGCATACCGGGCCTACGACCAGCCGGTTATCGACAGTGCAGGGCGCGTTGTTGTCAACTATGAAATCCCGAAGATGGTGCAACCAGAGGGATTGATGCGGTTTGAGAATGGATCGGGCAGCACAATTTATGAAGCGACTGCCACAGACATCGAATTGTTAGATTTGGGCAGCTCACCGGGTGGATTGGCCTGGAAGGAGGCACAAGGATGGCTGTTTCCCACGTATCGTTTGCTGTTTGCTCAGGAGACGGGTAATGGTTTGTTTTTGTCGGACCGATTGCAGCAGCCAACACGGCCGTTTACCAATGGCATGATTGGCGTAACCGAATTTGGCGCAACCGCCTATGCGCAAACCGAGACCGATCCGCTAACGGGTATTGCGATTGAGTCGTTTTATCTCGGTGGGTCGCAACCTGTGATGCGCGGCATTACCACCAGCACCACCGATCCGTTTAGTTTTCGTGATTCAGTTGTGAATGAGAATTTGCGTTACGCGGTGAAATCGAGAGGCTTCAATAGTTATTATGGAAAATTGGGTATTTTTGTGGGGCCAGATCGGGTTGGACATCGAGTCTTGCGCAGTGAGTCAG
>QQUD01000907.1 GCA_008501785.1 Chloroflexota bacterium | reverse complement strand
GGTGACCCTCACCACCGACGAGACCTACCAGGCCTTTTACGACGACTACGCCACGCTGCGCGCGTTTCTCCACTCCCACAGCTACACCGGCAATCCACTCGGCTGTCGCGCCGCGCTGGCGACCTTATGGCGCGTTTGGTAATCTCGAATCAACGCCTCAAATTTATCACGCTCTTTTGGTGGTAACGGGATAGTTTCAGGCACATCTTTTCGACTTTGATCGCGGAAGAAAAAACGCTCACTGTTTTTGTTGTCGCTGTTCTGATTCGTTTTACAGAGCCAGCCTGACTGCACGATGAATTTACCCTGCTGCCTGCTGGCAATGGCAGATCGCTCTTTCTCGGCAGCTGCTTTATCAGCAAATAAGGCAACAACACGCCACGATGGTGGGAATTTCATTTCGCGCAATACGGCAAAATAGGGTAAGCCATGATCAAAGTCGTCAGCGTTTCTGATGGGTGAAGGTGGATTGCGACGATATTTTCCAGTTGGTTTCAACGCTTTATAAAAACGTGCTGGGGCAGCGTATAGTCCCTTTTTCTGCCCAAAATCGGGTGCGAAGGGGGCAGTTCCAGGTAATAAACGCAATACAAATGCATTGGTGTCGTTGCCTTGCGTTTTTTCCACACGAGCAGGCACCAACTTTTGCACTTCATTGCTGGGCAGGCGATAACTAAGCCTTTCGCCACCTAAATTTGAGAATGTGGAGTTGGTAGCTGCTTCAAATACAGAGCGTATCATGCCGCGCAAGCTGGTGGCAGGAACAGCTTTTTTGCCGTTGAGCCGAAAGAAGCGGTAGCTGTAATGCTTTTTCTTCTCGCTGATATTCTTTTCAATGTTAACTGCTTCTGCATCGGAAACGAATAATGGGGTAATTGTTTCGAATTGACACTCGATTGTGCCTGAGAGTCCCAGCCAGCGATCGTGTGTGGGAGGCATGGTGCGCCCCATCAATTGCACATCAAAAGGCGCATCTTCTGCCATTTTTCGGTATGGAAGGGATCGCACAAAATTGTACGGATTGAGGAAGCGATACCCTTTGGGCCATGATTGAGCTGCACCGCCTGGTAAACGTACATTCCGTGCGTTTAGCCCTTTGTCTGTCCGTATCGTTTCAAACTCAACAACCGTACCTTCCTTCAATTTGTTGGCAGGTAGGGATGCATGGGATTGATGCAGAAAGACTTGCGCATCTCGTCCTTGGGTATTTTCAGGTTGAATGAAACCAAATCTTTTGTTTTCAAACCATTTTACAATTTCGCCTTTTTGGGTGGTCATGCTGGTTCCTCCACAAAATCTACGTAGCGGGTGAATGCAATACGGCCGTTTTCCAAATACTGCACCTGCTTCAAATAGTTCAACTCCTGCACCGTCTCATCAATGTGTACCCATTTGTGGGTGACACGCTGCTCTTTGTCGTCTCGCCGCCACTGAAAATATCGCTGCTTATGGCGGGCAAATTGTTTTTTTGCATTTTTGGGGTCTGCCCAAAAGTCTTCGGCCTGTGCAATGGCAGGCAGCGACGGTAATTGTTTGGTCTTTTCGCTAATGAAGCGCCAGTAAATGGTGTCTGCATCACGCCGGATGTCCAGATCGCCCCCTTTTCCAAACAAGCGGACACGTTCAATCTGCGCCTGCTGCTGCATCGCTGTTTTGATGTCGGCCCGTGCGACATAAAATTCACTTACTTCCTCAACCATCATCCATTTGAATTGCGGTGCATTACTTGCTGCCCAGGCTGAAAGGAATTTCTCCAGGGTTGAGATGTTTTTATCATCAACTTCAATTGTGAACTTCCCACCCCAGACGAAAAGTGAGTCCTTACCTCGCCGTTTCTTGTGTGCTTTTTTGGCCTTTTTGAAGGCTTCGGCGATAAATTCTTTTGCGGTTTTAGGTTCGCTGGTCATCTTATTTCACCTCCGTGCGAGAACGGCCGTATAAATCAGCCACCGGCGTACCAAAGAAGGTATCCGCTTGTAGTTCATCCAAATTAGAAGACCGGTGGAAATCTTTAATGGTTTGATTGAAGGTATCTACCCACCTTTGCGCATCTTGGGCCCAGCCATCTGGCAGCCAGTCGGGGGCTTTGTGGGTGCACAGGTTGTACAAACCACTTTCAACCGGGTCTTTTAATGTTGGAAATAGAGCGTTGCCAGCTTCTTTCAGATCGGAATCGGTTATAAAACCAATCTCCCAGTTGAAGTTGGTGGCTTGAAAACGGCCGTAACCCTTTGCTGCGCCAAAACCAACTGTGATCCGTTTCTCAGCCAGATCGCGCAAGAGCAAGGCCAATAAACCCAATTCCCAAGCGGTGGGATCGTTGAGGGTAATGGCTGCACGGAATTTGGCCTGTGTCAACGGGGCTGCATCGAATTTAGCGCCATCTAAGCCACCACCTGTAAACCGATCAATGGCCAAGAAATCTTGTGCCTGCCAGGAGATTTGCTCATTCGGCAGCCAGTGTGCATCTTGCACCCATAAGCGGCTGCCTCGCTCCTGGTTACCGAAGAGTTGGCAGGTGAGGCAGAAATCTTCTTCTGCCCATTCGTAATGCTGCACCTGGTCGTCTTGTTTAATGCGGCTGGTGCAGCTGGCTATTGGTTCTAAAGCATCATCTTCCAACACTGAGCAGGAAGGGCAATTCTCCTTAAAATTCTCGCCAGCATTTGCTTTGCTTATTTTTAGACAATGGTCGGTATACAGTGTGCGGATTATTTTGCCTGACTGTGATCGCAAAACGCCGCGTATGCTGGAACCACCCAGCAAAGGCTTTCCCAAACCATCGTCGGTCAAATTTTCAATCAAGGGTGCATGGTCAAACCCGGACAACAAAGCAACTAGCGGATCGTGTTGTAAAAAGAGGTCGGTGAATTGCAGATTGAACTTGACTGTGATAAATCCGCCTGCGATGGATTGAGAACGGCCGTTTTTATCACGATTTACAAGCTTTCTATTTCTAGCCGCAGTGAGCAAGTCTCCAGGCCATTTTGAAATCGACTGTGCCACTGCTGCGCGATTAGGTGCTTTAAGATAGGCAACCAGATCGTCGCCAGTGTCTAGTTTTGTTTCTTTATATGTGAGGTTTTTCAGCTTAAAACGACCCAAACCACGAGAAACATTGCCTCCTAGCTGACCGCGTCCCGCTTCCCATTCGGCAAGGGCGACAGCAAGCAGTTGCAGCATATCTGCTTCTGTCTCATCCGGTTCATAAGCGAGCCGTAGTTTGAGCTTGAAT
>QQUD01000731.1 GCA_008501785.1 Chloroflexota bacterium | reverse complement strand
TGGCGGAATGTTGTACAATTTGCTTGATCAAGAGGTTGCTCCAGAATTAAGATTTTGGTCTGTCAACCGCAATCTTATTGGATCAGCCTCTTGTTTTCCACCTTACGCCATTTTCGCCAGACTCCAGAATTTAACTCAAATAGGTCACACTTCTATATATGTTTTGCCACCCAGAAATTAGTTCAAAATTCTATCTATCTAAGAGGGATAACGCATGAAGGAATTCAAAACAGGTCAGATTCGTAATATTGCCCTGGTCTCCCATAATGGGGCTGGAACAACTACTTTTGTAGAAAGACTACTCTTTGACACAAAAGTCACAACACGTATGGGAAATGTACAGAGCGGATCAGCACTCATGGACTTCGAAGAAGAAGAAGCCGAGCGCAACAGTTCCGTATCAACCGCATTAGCACCTATCATCTGGAAAGATACAAAAGTTAATGTGCTAGATACACCCGGTTACGCCGACTTTATCGGTGAAACCAATGCCGCACTTCGGGTTGCCGAAGGCGCATTGGTATTTGTCGAAGCGGTTGCGGGTGTTGAAGTGGGTACCGAAATCGTTTGGCAAGCCGTCCAAAAACTCGATATGCCACGCATCATCGTCGTCAACAAAATGGATCGTGACAACGTACGCGTTGAGCGAACCATGACCAGCATCAACGAAAATCTGAGCGGCAACTTCGTTCAATTACAACTCCCCATTGGTGAAGGTGCTGACTTCAAAGGAGTCGTGGACCTTTTCTCAATGGAAGCACGTTTAGGCGAAAACGACGAACGCGGTCCGATTCCCGACGATTTAGCAGATGAAGCAGAAGAAGCAAGATTGGCGCTCATCGAAGCTGCCGCTGAAGGCGACGATGCCTTAATGGAAAAATATTTTGAGGATGACACGCTTTCCGACGAAGAAATTATCCGTGGTCTCAAACTCGCCATGCAGCAAGGGCTTGTAACCCCAATTCTTTACGCTGCACCACAACCGGGCTTTGGCGTTGTGCCCATCATGAACGCAATGGTTCGCCTCTTCCCCTCACCAGAAGAAGCGGGTGAATTTAGTGTCACAAATGCCAGTGGCAGTGAAGAAAAACATCCTATTAACGATGATTCTCCACTGGCCGCATTTGTATTTAAAACACGCGAAGACCCATACGGCAAAATGAGCTACATCCGCGTCTATGGCGGTGTGCTCCAATCTGACACCCGCGTTTGGGATAGCGAGTTGGATAGTGAAGTACGCATTGGTTCGCTGCAAGTTCTCACTGGAAAGGAACAGGAAACCGTTCCGCGTCTGCACAGTGGTGATATTGGCGCGGTTGTGAAGTTGGGTGATACGCAAACAAACGCCACACTCTGCATGAAAAACAATCGGCTAAAGATGGCTCCTATCGAACAGCCAAACCCAATTGCCTCAGTATCCATTCATCCGGTTTCACAATCTGATGTTGCTAAACTGAGCCAATCACTGAACCGTTTGGTTGGTGAAGACCCAACATTGCGTTGGTACACAGAACCGGCCACTCGCGAAACAATTCTCACCGGTATGGGCACAACCCATCTCAGCATTGCTATCAAAAAAGCGCAATCTAAGTTTGGTGTGAATATGAGCACGACTGTGCCTAAGATTCCGTATCGGGAAACAATCACCAAAACAAATTCTGCTGATTACACGCACAAGAAACAGACAGGTGGTGCGGGTCAATACGGCCGTGTTTTCCTCCGTCTCGAACCAATCGGTGAAGATGCTGATTTTGAATTTGATTCTGAAATCTTTGGTGGCTCTGTATCTGCACCTTACGTATCTGCTACAGAAAAAGGGTGCCGACAGGCGCTTGAAGCAGGTCCGATTGGTGGGTTCGCTGTGGTTGGGGTAAAAGCAATCATCTTTGATGGGAAGGAACATCCTGTTGATTCAAAGGAAATTGCATTCCAAACCGCAGGCCGTGAATGCTTCAAAAAGGCAATGATGGGCGCAGGTCCACAGCTCCTTGAGCCGATTTATGAAGTTAGCGTGACGGTTCCAGCCGACAACATGGGCGACATCATGGGTGATTTAAACACCCGCCGCGCCCGGGTGTTGGGCATGGACCAGGAAGGCACCAAGAGCATTGTGCGCGCCGAAGTGCCATTGGCAGAAGTGCAATCCTACACCGCCGATTTGCGCTCGATGACGCAAGGGCGTGGTGTGTTTAGCATGAAGTTTTTGCATTACGGCCGTGTTCCATCACACATGCAAGAAAAAGTGATCGAAGCCGCCCGCGCCGGGGACGAAGAATAAATTTCAATACTGAACCTATGAAACAGGCGTACTATTGCGGTACGCCTGTTTTATTTTATAGGGATGGCACAGACGCAAGGTTTTGCGTCTCTACTGATTTACAACAAATGGCAAGAAAATATTGTAAAAATCATCATTTTCAATGATTCCCATTCCCTGGTCGTCTATCAACACAGCATTTCCAGTAACATTACTTAGATTGACAACAAAGGACTCGTTTGCTTCTATCCAGTGATCTCCATTGACCTGGATTGCGACTTGTTGTATAAGCGGATCACCGGCTGCAAAATTGATGATCCCGGAGGTAGCTGTGTAATCTCCATCAACCGTAGTGGCTGTGCCGTCAGCCGTAGCGTAATGGACAGAGACGGTCTCGTAGTTGTTCGTACGCGTGACAGTGAAACTAAGAGTCGTTGCCCCAGTCCCCCCTTCTGCCAGGGAAACATCATTAATAGATATTTGGGTAAAAGGAAACATGTATACGGATCCGCTATCAGTACCAATATTATCATCGTCCCGTGGCGTCCCAATAACGACCATATCTCCCGACACCGCCACCGACCAGCCAAATTGATCGTCTGCCGCCCCATCATTAGCAGTTAGCTTTGCTTGTTCAATCCAATTGCTACCATTGAGAACAAAAACATATGCCGATCCGCTTTCTTCGCCTTTATCATCATTATCAATGGCTCCAATTACAGCAATATCCTCTAACAATGTAACTGAATAGCCAAAATCATCACCACTCGCTTCATCATTTGCTGATAGTTTCTGCTGCTGACGCCAACTGCTACCATCACGCACAAACACATAGGCGGCTCCTCCACTATCATCAAAATGTGCCCCAATAATAACCTTATCCTCTGATGCCGACACTGACCAACCAAATTCGTCGCCCCGTGCTACGTCACTAGCAGTCAACTTGGCCTGCTGGTTCCAATTGCCAGCGCTACGCATA
>QQUD01000937.1 GCA_008501785.1 Chloroflexota bacterium | reverse complement strand
GTAGTATTAATTTACAAATCCCCAATTTTAGTCGTTCCTTTATCTGCAATAGCAGACAGTTTGCATAAGCAAACAACATAGAAATTAGTCATCCAGCACACAAAAGAGAGTTACCCTATGAGTGATCTGAAAACGATTCCAAAAACCGCAATGGACGGTTGGATTCGGGGACTGCGCAGACGTTTTCGTGTTGTTGGTCCTAAACCCAAGAATGGTCAGTTTGTATTTGATGAAATCGAAACTGTACATGATATGGCCCTGGACTACCCCACAACCTGTGTTCCCCCGAAGAAATACCTGTTCCCCAAACAAGAAACATTACTCAAATATCACTTAGATGGCAGCCACATTCAGGCCGTGATCGAAACGGAACCCACCGTTATTTTTGGTATTCACACCTGCGATGTACAGGCTACCCGTCTGTTTGATCAAATTTTCAGCCAGGGATTTGCTGAACAGCATTATGGCACCCGTCGTGAAGATATTTTCCTGATCAGCATTGAATGCATGAAGCCGTGTTCTGAACATGCGTATTGCCATGATATGGGCACATCACATTTACCAGAAGCGGCCGATTTGCACCTCACCGATATGGGGAATATGTATGTCGTCCACGTCAACACCGAAAAAGGTGAATCGTTGATTGCTGATTTGGCAGAAGAGTTTACACCGGACTGGCAGCCCATCTATAATAGAGTCATTGCCAAAAAACATGAAGCGTTCGAAAAACGTCTCAAATTTGAGGTTGATGAATTAAACGATCTCTTGCATGAACGTTACAGCAGCGCACTTTGGCAAGATGTGGGTGATGATTGTCTTGTCTGCGGCATGTGTACACAAGTTTGCCCAACTTGTGTCTGCTTCAACGTCGTAGACGAAGCTGATTTAACATTGAAAGAAGGACAACGGACCCGCCAATGGGATTCTTGTCAGGCAACCACCTTTGCGCTCGTGGCCGGTGGCCACAACTTCCGCGAAGCACGTATGTCCCGCCAGCGACATCGCTTCATGCGCAAAGGCAAATATATGCAAGATGCGTATGGCCAATTGGGTTGCGTCGGCTGTGGTCGCTGTGGTGATACCTGCCTGGTTAACATCACCCCCATCAAAGTGCTGAATGCCCTCAAAGATGAACAAGATGCACTGGAAATGACGGAGGACACTTATGAAAACGTTACTGCGTGAAGTTAGAGAATCCCCGTCAATTTACATGCCTGTACCGGCCAAGATAACGGCCGTTCGCTCCCTCACTGAGCTAGAAAAACTGTACACGGTTGAGCTACCCTATGGCCTCACCTTAGACCATGATCCAGGGCAGTTTGTACAAGTATCTCTTTTTGGTGTAGGCGAAGCGCCAATCAGCATTTGCTCATCACCCAGCCGCAGCGGCACAACTTTTGAGCTTTGTGTGCGCAACGTTGGTGATTTAACCAACAAAATGCACCAGCTAAACGTGGGTGACACCTTGGGCATTCGCGGCCCGTTTGGACGTGGATTCCCAATGGAACGGTTTCGCGGCAAGGATGTCGTCTTTGTGGCGGGTGGTTTGGGACTGGCGCCACTCCGCTCTGTCATTTACGAAGCCATCGACCACCGCGAAAAATACAACCGCATCATCATCCTTTATGGTGCCCGTTCGCCGAAAGAAATGCTCTTCCGTGACGAAATCAACGGTTTCAACTGGATGGAAGATGTGGAAATGCATGCCACGGTTGATAACGGCGATGCCAATTGGAAGGGTCAAGTTGGGTTTGTCAACGGCTTGTTCGACAAAGTGAAACTCAACCCCCACAACACAGTTTCTATCGTTTGTGGACCGCCGATCATGTACAAATTCGTTATCGACGATTTAACCAAAATGGGGATTGCCGATCACAACATTTGGCTCAGCTTTGAGCGCCATATGAAATGTGGTGTTGGTAAATGTGGACACTGCCAAATCAACCACATTTACGCCTGTTTAGATGGCCCCTCCCTCTCCTATACCGAAATCAAAGACCTGGAGGAAGCATTATGAGTGCCTCAAATGGATCAAATGGATTACCACGGGTTGCTTTTTTTGACTTCACCAGCTGCGAGGGATGTCAATTAACCGTTTTAGACGCGCTGCAAACCCACCCAGAAATTTTGAACGTAATCAACATTGTTGAATTTCGGGAAGCGACCAGCGCCCGCAGTGAAGATTATCAAATTGCGTTTATTGAAGGGTCTTGCACCCGCCCCGGCGATGAAGAACGGCTGCAGAAGATTCGAGAAACGGCCGTTTACGTCATTGCCCTCGGTGCCTGCGCCCATCTCGGCGGCATCAACGCCATTCGCAACCGGCAGCCGCTGCAAGAAGTACGTGAATACGTCTACGGCGATAAAGCTAATTGGTACGACACCTATCCGGCACGCGCCATTGACCAAGTGATTAAAGTTGATGCAGTTATTCCCGGCTGCCCCATTGACCGGGAAGAGTTTGTCCGCATCGTGACCGTATTACTGCAAGGACGTCAACCAAAACTGCCCGACTACCCCATGTGTATTGAATGTAAACTGCACGAAAACGTCTGTGTTTACCAGCGGGGTCAGGTTTGCCTGGGTCCGATTACCCGTGCAGGTTGTAACGCCGTTTGCCCCGAATATGGCTACGGCTGCGAAGGATGTCGCGGACTGGTTTCCGCACCGAATATGGAATCCTTTGCTGAAGTTTTAGCAGAACACGGATTGAGTCAAAAAGAGATTGATGAAAAATTGAGTCTTTTCTTGACCAACCAGACGCTGCTAGAAAAGGAGTTGACTCATGGCTAATGTCAAAGTAAATGTTCATCACCTGACCCGTGTAGAAGGACATGGCAATATTGTGGTCGATGTAGTCAATGGCGAACTAAAGCAGTGTGACCTACAAATCGTAGAAACACCCCGCTTTTTTGAAGCAATGCTGCGTGGAAAGCCTTATCAAAACGCCTCTCACATCACCTCTCGTATCTGCGGGATTTGTGCGGTAGGTCATGCAACTGCCTCACTGCGGGCTTCTGAAGCTGCCCTTGGTGTAGAGTTGAGCGAACAGACAAAATTACTGCGCCGTCTTAACTTCCTGGGCGAAATGCTCGACAGTCACATTCTTCATGCTTATATGCTGATTGCACCCGATTTCCTGGGTACAACCAGCGTGATTCCGTTAGCCGCCACCGCACCCGATGTCGTGTTGCGAGCGCTGCGCATGAAGAAGCTGGCAGGCGATCTGTGTCAAGT
>QQUD01000717.1 GCA_008501785.1 Chloroflexota bacterium | reverse complement strand
AGCTGCATACCTTTGCCGGACGCAGTCAATTCACCACTTGGGCGCATAAAATAGCGGTTTCAGTTGCATTAACCGAACTGCGACGCAAGCGATGGCAAGACAAATCATTAGACGGCATCGTCGAAACAGACAGCGGTGATTACACACCTAGCTTCATGGCAGACCCGAAACCGCTCCCCGATAATGCCACAGAGCGTGCCGAAATGCTGCAAAAAGTCCAGCAGCTTATCACCGAATCACTCACAGAAAAACAAAGAGACGCACTTGTTGCCTCTACCATTCAAGGGAAATCAGCTGCACAAGTGGCTAAAGAATTAAAAATGAAGCCCAATGCGGTTTACAAACTTTTGCATGACGCACGATTGCGTTTAAAACGCACCCTTGCAGAAGAAGGATTAACGCCAACTGATATCCTGTCGGTTTTTGAATAAATTGCATCTACTGTTCCGCGAAAAAACATTGGCCAGAAGGAGCCAATGCGGAACACTTAAACTGGAGCAATGCTTCAGCAGGTAAGAAATAGAACAGTTATCACATCAAGTATTTAGCAATGAGAAAATTTATCAATAATCTAAAAAAACTGTTTGGGAAGTCTCCAATTGAAGCCTCTCCAAAGGCAACTGAGCCATCTATGAACGACAAGATGCAAACCTGGTCGTCTCCAGGGAAAAATGACATGGAACCAATTCTAAACGAAAACATCCTCAAGGCACTCATGCAGCAGGTTGAGCAGACGAAAGAAGGTATATATACCTGTGAAGAAACGTTTGATCTGCTCGATGAATATGCAGAATTGATCGATACTGATCAAGATGCAGCCCAATTGATGCCTTTGGTGAAAGCTCACCTGGATATGTGTCCGGGCTGTGAGAAAAGATTTAACATATTGCTTAATATTATTAGCACATCTCTTGATGAGGCCTAACTAAATCGAAGTGCTAGTCAATTACATCAGCGAAATACTCCCCAGACCTTTCAGTTTTATAACAAGAATCAGAAATTAGTGTCGTAAAGATTCAGCATTGGCAGAAAATTTACGGCATTTATTTTGTCAAACCAAAATAGGAGATTTTATCATGGCAAAAGCAACCTGGTATGGTGTTGTTCTCGCAGAAAGCAATAACACAGTCGTTATAGAAGGAAATCAATATTTCCCGCAAAACTCGATTAATAAAGAATATTTCAAAGAGTCGAGCCGCTCGTCTGTTTGCCCGTGGAAAGGCACAGCCAGCTATTTTGACGTCGTAGTCGATGGAAAAGTAAATGCTGGTGCAGCCTGGTATTATCCACAGCCCAAATCGGCCGCAAAAGAGATCAAAGATCATGTAGCCTTTTGGAAAGGCATAAAAGTTGAGCGATAATCTAGCTATATAAAAAATGCTAACAGCTAACAGCTAACAGCTATCAGCTTTGGAGGGTTCTAAACCTACACCAATAAGAAGCTGGTAGGTGACTGCTGATACCTGATAGCCATTCTACAGGAGAGGAACGTGTTATTAGCAGGTGATATTGGCGGAACTAAAACAGTTCTCGCATTATTTGAGATAACGCAGGAGGGGCTTTCTTTAGAGCCTGTTGCACATAAAATTTTCCCCAGTGATCAATACGATTCGCTGGAAGTAATTATTGAAGCGTTTTTACAAGGGCTAGATGAGACAATTGAAGCTGCCAGCTTTGGGGTGGCGGGACCGGTGGTTAACGGTCGTGCGCAAATTACAAACTTGCCTTGGGTGATTGACACGGCCGTTATTCAACAAACCCTTAACATCGAGCGTGTCGTTCTTCTCAACGACCTCGAATCGATTGCCAACGCTGTTCCCTACCTCAATTTGGAAACCGAGTTGGTCACACTCAGCCCCGGCACACCTAAAGAAAAAGGGGCCAAAGCAGTTATTGCCCCTGGAACCGGGTTGGGCGAAGCCTTTTTAGTTTGGGAAGCTCCTTTGCAACGATATGAAGCCCATCCGTCTGAAGGGGGGCATGCTTCGTTTGCCCCTACCACCCCATTGCAACAAGACTTACTTACATTTTTACAAAATCGAATGGAACATGTCAGCTTTGAGCGCGTTTGTTCGGGCAGCGGCATCCCCAACCTATACACGTTTTTGCGTGATACAGGTCGTTACCCTGAACCAAGCTGGCTGCGAGAAGAATTGGCGCGGGTTGATGATTTGACGCCAACGATTATGGACACGGCCGTTTCCGGCAAATCTGACTTGTGCATCGCTACCTTGAATCTGTTTATCGAAATTTTGGCAGGTGAAGCTGCAAATATAGCCTTGAAGGTATTGGCAACGGGTGGCGTTTATCTGGGAGGTGGCATCCCGCCCCGTATCCTGTCCCAAATTCAGAGCAGTCCATTTAATCAGATGTTTACACAAAAAGGACGCTTTACCGACCTTTTAGAAGAGATGCCTATTTACTTGATCCGTAATCCACAGGTGGCACTCCATGGTGCAGCATATCACGGATTTAATCTGGTAAACGAATGATCGAAGTTTTTGCAGACAAAAAGGCGTTAAGCCGTGGTGCAGCTAAGAAGTTTTTGCAGATTGCTCAGGAAGCGGTGGCGAAAAACGGCCGTTTCCTGGTCGCATTATCGGGTGGCAGCACACCACAAGGATTGTTCCGCCAATTGAGCCAACCACCCTTTAACGATCTGCTTCCCTGGCAACAAACCCATGTTTTTTGGGGAGATGAGCGGTTAGTGCCTCCCGATGATGCAGGCAGCAATTACAAACAGGCACATGATGTGCTGCTCAGTAAAGTAAACATCCCACCTCAACAAATTTACCGCGCATTAGGTGAGGCAACGCCAGCTACAGCCGTAACCGACTACACAAATAAGCTAAAGGGCTTAGCCGAACCCAATCGAGAATGGCCTCAATTTGATTTAATCCTACTGGGGATGGGCAGCGACGGGCATACGGCATCTTTATTCCCTGGCCCAATCCCTACAATTGAAAAAACGAACGCCATCATTACGGTAACGGCCGAATATGACGGCCGTCCTGCACACCGCATCACGTTCACCCCCCTTGTGATTAATGATGCACGGCACGTAATTTTTTTGGTTGTCGGCGAAAATAAACGGGAGGCGTTAACGGCCGTTCGCCTCGGATCACCTAATCCCGAAAAATGGCCCGCCCAACGCATTCAGCCCCAGCCAGGATCTCTTACATGGTTGGTTGATGCTGCCGCAGCTAGAAATTTCGGAAAATAATTAATTGATGAACTG
>QQUD01000861.1 GCA_008501785.1 Chloroflexota bacterium | reverse complement strand
CAAAACCAAAAGCATAATCTGGGTCTGGTTTTTATTTTTAGGCTGTCTTAAAATTGTGCCATCCTTTTTTAATGGAGAGACAACCAGGTAAAGAAAAAACAGTTGTTTTAGAGAGCTATTGGCAAGGGTTATTTGCTTTTTTTACAGCCTCAATTTTTACATGTCGTTTACTATCACTAGCCGTCAAAGGAGAACATATCAATGGATTCCACACTACCAGCCATTAAAGTCAATCAAAACATACTCGAGATGGAGTATGCCGTTCGCGGACCCATTCCCAAAAGAGCCGCAGTACTCAAAGATGAAGGAAAAAGCATCATCTTTTGCAATATTGGCAACCCGCAAGCGCTTGGACAACCCCCAATCACCTATTATCGTCAGGTCTTGAGTTTAGTAGAAGAACCCTCAAAAATTCAGCGTGAGCGCCAACTAAAAGAACTCTTCGAAGAAACGACACTCAGCAACATCAAAGATGACGATTTTATCTCAGATTATGTGCTAGACCTGAGTGAAGAAATTCTCGCCAAGATCGGCACCGGGATGGGGGCTTATACCGAAAGCAAGGGCATCCGCTTTATCCGTAAAGCTGTGGCAAATTTCATCGACAAACGTGATGAGATCGCCACGACGGATGGGATTCCTGCCGACCCAGAAAAAATTTACCTGACCACAGGTGCCAGCGAGGGCGTAAAAAACGTGATCGATTTGCTGATTGCCGATCCCAAAGATGGCATCATGATCCCTATTCCTCAATATCCGCTTTATTCAGCAACCATCAAAAAAGCTGGCGGTACACAAGTCAATTACTACCCCAATGAGGAACAAGGCTGGGCACTCAACCGCAACATGCTAGAGGAATCCTTCGCTCAGGCGAAAGCAGAAGGGGTCAATATAAAAGGTATTGTGGTCATCAACCCTGGCAACCCAACTGGAGCTATTTTGGGTAAAGAGAGCATTCAAGAGGTCATCAGCTTCGCCAAAGACAATTCTCTCGTCATCATTGCCGATGAAGTCTATCAAGAGAATATCTACACCGGGGAATTCATCTCTTTCGCGAAAGCGCTGGGAAATCTAGAGGTACCCTTATTCAGCCTGCACAGCATCTCCAAAGGTTTTTATGGAGAATGTGGGCACCGAGGCGGTTATCTGGAAGTAAGAAATCCCCCCAAGGTTGCTGGCACTGATTTCGATTTTATTGATTTACTCACCAAAAATGCTTCGGTGAGTTTATGCTCAAATACCGCTGGGCAAGTACTGATTTATTTGATGGTTAGCCCACCTGAAGAGGGCAGCCAACCTTATCAACAATTCATCCAGGAAAAACAAAACACCCTCAAAGAGCTGCACGAGAAAGCCACCATTATTCGAGAGGCTTTTACCCAGATGGATGGTGTAGAATGTTTTGGCGTCACCAGCGCCATGTACCTATTCCCACGTTTGGGCAACCTCCCTGAAGGCACCACCGATTTCGATTACTGTATGGCGCTATTAGAAGAAACGGGGCTGTGCGTGGTTAACGGCTCTGGTTTTGGACAAAAAGAGGGCACTCACCATTTACGGATTGCCTTTTTGCCGCCCAAAAAATTACTGGCTGAAGTCTTGCCCAAATGGATTGAATTCCATAACAACTATGTAAAATAAGTGTGATTTCTGGCTGAATTCGCGACAATCAAGCCATCTTGTATGAAGGGGATTGGCATCAAGGAAATGTGCCAAATTCAAAAGGGAACTGCCATTGTACAACAGCAGATTTGAGTCATGGACAGGTTATGGGAGGGGGAGGAGCTGTTAATTGTTGATGGTTGATTGTTAATGAGGGAAACGGCCGTTTCCAATTGCCCGTTGTTCGTTGACTGTTGTACACAGAGCGGTCGCGAATTGATATTGTTGGGAAACGGCCGTAATCACCTAACCCCTTCAACCATGTGCAACGTAACGCTAACCAATCCCCAAACCGACAACCATCGCGGTACGAGTTTAGATTGATACAACACAATATTATGCCATAATAATGGCAACATTTCCTTTTTTATGACCTCTTTCAACATATCGGTGCGCTTCTGGGATTCGTTCAAACGGATAGCACCGGTCCATAACAGCTCTTAACTGACCAGCCTCAATCAACTCCTTGAGGAACAATAAATCTTCAAGCGTTGCACGAGCTGTTTCACCGATCACCTGTTTGCTGCTTGTTTTTGAGGTCCAAATGCCACGAATGATTGGTGACAACCCCATATGAACGGCCCGAAGATAGAATCCGTTTGGTTTTAGCACTTTCACAGACCCTGAAAATGGGCTTTTGCCGACGGTGTCAAAAATGATGTCATAGCTTTTCCCATTTTGTGAAAAATCTTCTGTAGTGTAATCAATGACCTTATCAGCCCCTAATGATTTCACCATTTCCAGATTTGTGGCGCTGCAAACACCTGTCACGATTGCACCAAAATATTTAGCAAGCTGCACTGCATAAGTGCCAACACTGCCAGACGCGCCATATATCAAAACATTTTTTGCGTTTTGGATATTGCCTGACCTTAGAAATTGCAACGCTGTCAAACAACCAATCGGAACAGCTGCTGCTTCTTCATAGGTCATATTCGTGGGTTTGTGGGCAATGACGCCATCTTCAGAGAAACATTTGTATTCAGCATACCCGCCAAACTCAAAGCCACATGGTGCAAAAACAGAGTCGCCGACCTTAAAGCGGGTGACATCTTTGCCAACTGCTGCAACATCTCCAGCTATTTCGAACCCTAAAACATTAACTTTTTTAGGTCTAAGCAGCCCATTGTAAAGTCTTGCTGCAGCAGGATCGGCCTTTCGCATCCGATAATCACCTGCTGTTACAGTCGTTGCCCAAATTTTAACAAGGAGTTCATTGTCTTTTGGGGTTGGTTTTTCAACTTCTTTAAATCGAAGAACGTCAGGAGATCCGTAATTTTCAAATACAATTGCTTTCATTTTTAACTCCTTGTTATCGTGTAAAAGTGGCCTGTTTGCGCAAAGATTGTTCCGTGATTAGTTCAATTCACTTGATAGTTGTCTGATATTTGCTTGGGGGCTAGGCTTGGGCCATGTCCATGCCTGCCAGATAATAAATGACGAAGATGCGATTTCTATCGCTACAAAAAAGAAATCGTCGAGGTCGCCTGGTGGGAATCCGAAAATAGACGTAATAAAGAAAACCCCGGCAATGATGTTTGCCCAGCGATTGATGCGATATGGTAAAACACGCGATAAAAGCACCATCAAAATCGGAATTTCGACCATGATTCCACCGACGAGCATAAGCAGTTCCGAAATCTCAGCGCCATTGGCGGCTTGCGTCATCCATTCTTCGATATAATATGGCATCTCATGAATGTCCCGAAAAATCATGTTGAGCAGGACAAAAATCCATAGGGTTGAGAGTAATACCTTTATTTCTACACCAAAAATTTTGTGTTCTGAATTCATTCTTATCTCCCTGGATTTGTAAAGCGATTTGATGGCGATTTACAAATCCCCAGTAACTTGCACATTAAAATCAATACAAGAAAACTGCTTGCATTTGGTTGCTGTTGAAAGCACTCTAATTAAGGTTTTTAAGAGGTTGGGATATGTGCAGCTTGTGCGATTGTGTGCAAAGGTCTTGTTTAGATTGGACCAATCTTCGAGATTGGTCCAATTTTAGTCACTAAATAGGGTCATCTTTTGGGTCGTATGAAAAGACTTCGTCTATTGATGTATCAAATACGAGCGCAATCCGAAAAGCTAGTTCCAGAGATGGGGAGTACTTTCCTTTTTCCATGGCAATAATGGTTTGTCGGGTTACGCCCACTTTTTTTGCCAATTCTTGCTGCGTCATTTCATCATTATGAAAACGCAGTTTCCGAATAATGTTACTGACTCGACTTTCGCCCATGTTAGAACCCCCTTCGGTAGAGAAGCAGCCTTGAAATATCACCTATGACTTGTGCTAACAAGCCAAAGAAAATGAGCAGGGTAAACATCACCAATGGAGACTGCCCAAATACATAGGTGAGCATGGCAACACCGCTTCCAAGCGATGCGATGGTGTGGGTTACTTTTGTACCTCTCAATTCAATCAGTTTGTCTCGCTCATCTTCCATGTCATCCATTTCTGGGTCTTCGTTTCCCGTTTTAATTGCTTCGATGATGGTTGAAACAATATGGGTAAGAATTGTGCCCAAAATTGTAACAACGATTGCCAAAACAATGATGGTTCCCCATAGGCGGAATACATTCTCTGGAATGAAGTTGTCATTTTGGATCATTTGAAGCACCCTAATCAGGAAGAATATTAAAATCAATGTGAAGTTGACTAATGTCACCGTTTTATTTTTTTCTTGAAACGTCATGTTTTCCTCAGATCGTCTACTTAACCGTACTTTTTGTAATGTTTGATGAACATATAGTATATTAAAATTTACATCATGTCAAGTATTTTTTACCCCATCTTGAGATTGGACTGCAAAAAGGCTTTTAGAAGCATCAAGTGGAGTTGAATTTAGAAAACGCCCGCGATTAGCTTGAATTAATGAGGAGAACTGGCAAGGGGAAACGGCCGTTTCCAGTTGTCTGTTGACTGCTGATTGTTGGGAAACGGCTGTAATAATAATGAATTGTGAAATGGAAGAATCGTAAATCGTAAATGGATCAGTTGTTTTCAACTTCGGCAGCGATAGTAACGGCCGTTTCCAAATCTGGCGCTCTCACAATGAAGGTCACGTCGTCCCGTTGGTAGAGGCAAATCGTGTCGATGCCTTGCCAGCATTCGCTGCCGTCGGATTGTAATGCGCCGACAGAGTTGAATAGCTTGGTGGGATAATTGGGGTAGAGGGCGGCAAACTCGACGCTGTCTGTGGGGGTGTCCCAGGTGAGCCAGAGAACCATTGCCAGGGCATCGCCGCTGTTGTGGCCGTAGACGGTAAATTGCCCCCCCCCCCAGCCGGTAACGGCCGTTTCTACCTGTTCCGCATTTAACTGCTGCAACAAATAGGCCCGTAACCACAATTCGCCAAACGAATCATCAACCAACTGTACCCAACCATCGCCAAGCACCGTGCCCAACATTGGAATATCAACGGCATCTGGGCCTTCGCCATCCAAATATTTTTGAGGATGTAACACCTGTTCTGTCGAAAGCGGTGGATTTTTCCATGCTGCCTCAACAGCATCAAACTGGCCAATATTGATCAAAGATTGCACAAACTCAATCCCGTTCACCTCACGAAACTGCTGCTCACTGGTGAAAATGGGGATGGAATCGTTTGATGGGGTCTGTGCCAAATTATCAAAAATTAAGTTTAATTCTGCTTCAGAAAAATAGTCGCCGCGCAAGTATACATTCTGAATGTAGCTCGTTTCACCAAACGACAGTGCGGCCAATGCCAACCGTGCATCGTAATCTAATGTGCCTGTATTGATTGCATCTAAATCAAAATTTTGATCTTGTAACTGTCGCACAAATTGTTGCACATATGCCAGTTGGTCTGATGCTGTCCATTCTCCAACATCACCGGCTACCAACATCTCGTTTGCTGCGGCATCATAATAACTAGTTCGGGATTGGAATTGAGTCGGGGCGTTGGCAACATTATAACTGCCGGTGACAAAATCAAATACAGACAAAACTGCTGGTATCGCTTCACTATCCCAGAGCTGTGCAGGCTGTACACGTTCTGCCAGTTCCGCACTGGTGATAATGGTGGTGACGGTGGCTGGTAACGGCCGTAATCCCCGCAACTCACTCACACTCGCTTCAATATCCGCTCGCAATGCACTATTGGGATCGATAGCTACAGTGGATAATTGACTGATTGGCTCCGAAACAGAGAGCGTACGAGTCACGATTGTGCTGGTACGGCCGTTACTCGCCTCAACTTCCAAAACAAACGAACCACTCTCAGCAGGCATCCAGCTTTCTGTGACAGACAATAGGGGAAGGCCATTTGCCACATAGCTGCCAAGTAAACGGCCGTCAACCCACACCATCATTTCTGTCACGCCCACCGGATCGGCAGCAGCAACCACAATCTCGACCTGAGACCCCGCCAGCAATGTTACCCCTTCTACTGGAGATACAATATTAACTTGAGGCGGACGCGCCAGCATATCCAGCCTTTCCTGCTCCAACAGTCCCAAGGCATTACCCGTTTCAGTTAAAGCCGTTGTCAACTCATCAATCTCTTGCTGACTTTGCACCAGTTGACCTTCTAACAAAATTGAGTCAGATTCGACTGTTGCCAGAGCCACTGCCAATGCACCCCGCGTACCCGAAGCGGCTTCTTGTTCAGCTTTGGTTGTCTCCAATTCGCCAGCTAACGACTGATTACGCGATTCAAGCGTTTGCCGACCCTGAAACAGAAAAATAAAAGCCGCCACTGAAACAAGCAGCAACATTAAAATTGTAAGTGTAACGCCAACCAGGGCAGATGATCTCATATATCTTATCCAATTAGACAAATTCTAAATTCATTAGAATATGTGAATGCTACACGAGGTTAAAACCACGGTCAAGCGACAACTGTCCCACGAACCGATGTTATTAGTATATTTGTATAGTAGTAAATTCGCATATCAGTAGGCTTCAATATACAAATCAATACACCAATAAATCAATTAACCAAACTGATTTACGAACAAACCCTCAAGGTCCTTTAATCCTCACAAACTTTTCACGCAATCTTCGCTCCTCGTGCTGCACAAGTTGATTATCATACAACCATTCATTAGGAGTACACCAATTATGAAACCACAGCACATATTAATTTATATTGGCATCATTGGTATTTATTTATTGATTGCCGTTTCCTGTCGGGGTGGATTTAATCGTGTTGAACTTCCCGCATCTGGGCCAACTTTGGATGAACAAGCCAATGCAATGGCAAACCAAGCGTCTGCAGCGGCCACGGCGGCGGCAGACGTTGCTTCTGGCACACGAGTTCCCTTTGTACCAATTTCTGATGAAGGACCAGCAGCGGCGATGGCGACTTCACAAGCAATTGATGGCAATCCGGCCAATCCAAACCCAACGGATGTTTTGATTGATCAGGCTGTAGACATTATCGTTGAGGCAGAAAAAGCGATGCGTGCGATTGAACTGCCAGATTTCACACCTTTTATTGCAGAGCGGTTAACGGCCGTTCAAGTCACCGGCAACAACAGCTACGCCATCACCACCTCTGACGCAGAAATGACGCAAGCCATGCTGACTGCACAAGCAAATGACGGCAGCACACCCACGCTGCAAAATCCATCAGTCCAATTCACGAGTGGAACCATGATTCTCACCGGTACAATGAGCGAGCCGAATTTGGGTGAAGTGACGGTGACAATGCAGCCGGTCGTAGAAAACGGCCGTTTACAATTCAACATCACTAGCGCCAGCGTCGGCAGCACCAACATCCCCACCTTCATCCTCAACGGCACCGCCGCCACCCTCAACGGCACCCTTGGCAGCCTCTCCAACAACCTCCCCGCAGGCTACACCCTCCAAGGCGTCGCCATCTCCGAAGGGATTATGCAAGTGTTTGTTGTAAAGGTTTAATTTTCTAGTTAAGAGGAACACAGAGTTACACAGAGAAGCACGGAGTTTCACAGAGGGAAGAGGAGAGAGAAATTAATTCCTCCTTCTCTTTTTTCCCTCTCTGTGAAACTCTGTGAATTCTCTGCGTGACTCTGTGACACTCTTCATCTCAAAACGACTGATGCTCTGTTCGCTCAATAATCTCGTTCTGCAACGCTTCCCCTAAATCACAAAAGTAGTCGCTGTAACCGGCAACACGCACAATCAGATCGCGATACGCTTCAGGGTTTTTCTGCGCAGCCCGCAGCGTGTCCACATCAATCACATTGAACTGGATGTGATGCCCGTCGAGTTTGAAGTAGGTGCGGACAAGCTGCACCATTTTGTTGAGGCCATCGTCATCCTTCAAAAGCTGTGGCGTGAATTTTTGATTGAGCAGTGTGCCGCCAGTGCGCGTGTGATCCATCTTGGCAGCCGAGTTGATGACGGCGGTGGGTCCATGCCGGTCAGCTCCCTGCACAGGTGAGATGCCTTCGGAGAGCGGCTTTTGGGCAAAACGGCCGTCTGGCAGCGCCCCAATCACCGAACCAAAATAAACATGAACGGTCGTTGGCAGCAGGTTGATGCGGTAGGTGCCGCCTTTGGTATTGGAACGGCCGTCTACTGCCTCAAAATACACCTCAAACAGCTCCCGCATCACATCATCCGCATAATCGTCGTCATTGCCAAACTTGGGTGTTTTATTCACCAGCATGAGGCGCGTGCGTTCGTGACCTTTGAAGTTGGCATTTACTGCGGTCAGCAATTCGGCCATGCTGATCGTTTGCTTATCGAAGATGTGGTATTTAACGGCCGTTACCGCATCCGTCATCGACCCCAGCCCCACACCTTGAATGTAAGTCGTGTTGTACCGCGCTCCGCCATCGTGATAATCCTTGCCCTGCGCAATGCAATCATCAATCAATAGAGACAAAAATGGCACCGGAATGTAGGTGGCATACAGCCGCTCAATCACATGATTCCCGCGTATCTTGATATCAATAAAGTGATGCAACTGTCGTCGATACGCATCAAAAAAGTCGTCAAACGAATTAAACTGCGCCGGATCGCCTGTTTCCAGTCCAATTTTGCTGCCCGTGCGTGGGTCAACCCCATTGTGCAGCGTAATTTCTAACACCTTCGGCATGTTGAAGTAGCCGGTCAAACTGTAGTTTTCCTTGCCAAATGCACCCGTTTCTACACAACCACTTGTGCCTCCGTTGCGTGCATCCACCAACGTTTTACCCTGCCGTATCATTTCTTGAACGACAACATCCGTATTAAAAATCGACGGCTGACCAAAACCAGTCCGAATAATTTTCGCCGCCCGTTTCATAAATCGGTCCGGGTTTTTCTTGCTCAACTGCACCGACGAACTAGGCTGCAGCAGGCGCATCTCTTCAATCACATCAAGCAGCAAATAAGTCACTTCGTTCACAGCATCTGAACCATCTGACTTGACGCCCCCCGTGTTGATTTGAGCAAAATCTGTGTAAGTACTGCTCTCCGCTGCAGTCACGCCCACTTTGGGTGGCGCTGGCTGATTGTTAAACTTAATCCAAAAACATTGCAGCAATTCCTCAGCTTGCGCTCGCGTCAGCGTACCTGCTGCCATCTCCTGCCGATAAAACGGGTACAAATGTTGGTCCAATCGCCCCGGATTAAACGCATCCCACGGATTCAACTCAATCGTCACACCCACATGCACAAACCAGTAATATTGCAGCGCTTCCCAAAAAGTACGGGGTTTGTGTGCGGGAACCCGTTCGCAAACCTTAGCCAAGTGCTCTAGTTCGGACTTACGTTTGGGATCACGAGCCAAGGCAGCCTGTCGCCGCACTTCCTCTGCATGTCGTTCCCCAAAACGAATCAGCGCCTGAGCAGTGATTTGCATCGCTTTCAACTGCTCTTGTTTGGCATATGCGTCTGGATCGTTGAGAAAATCGAGAGTTGCCAGGCTGTTTTGAATATCTGCTTGAAAATCAAGCATACCTTTGTGGTAAATTTTGTCGTCTAGCACGGTATGCCCTGGTGAACGCTGTTCCATGAACTCAGTAAAAACACCCGCTTCATAAGCCGCCTGCCACTCATCTGTCATTTCACGCAAAATCAGTTCACGCATCGACTTGCCGCGCCAAAAAGGAATAATCGTCTCGTCGTATGTTTGGGCAGTTTCGGCAGTAACAGCAAACGGGATTTTTTCGCGTGAATTGAGAATTTCTAAATCTTGGGGTGTATGGCAACAAAGTTCAGGGAAAGTCGGGGTAGATTTGGGTGCCAGTCCCTTTTCCCCAATAATCAACTCACCTTCCCCAATGTAAATCGTTTTATGCTCTAATAAATATTGAAAAGCCATGGCTCGCTTCACTGCTGGCGAGACCATGCCTAACTCTTTTTTGTAAAAAGCTGTCATCAATTCAGCACGTTCGGTTGAAATGGTTGGCACAGCATCTAAACTTTGCTGTCGTAAGCATTCAACTCGCTGACTCATTCCCATTTAATTATCCTCCTGAGAGAGCTGGTAGCTTTTAGCTATTAGCTATCCTCCAATTTTTACGTTTAGGCCAAACGCGGTGAGCGTGTTGGCAATTTCATTCATGCGGGCGTCGGATGGGGGTTGGGTGTGGATGAGGTGGTATGGTTTGTGTAAACGGCCGTATTTGTCTACCGCCCCCGCATGATAAGGTAAAATCGAAACTTGTTGTAAATGAGGCAAGCTGGCTGCAAGCTCGCCTGTTTGTCGAATATTGTCGGCATCGTCATTGATGCCTGGGACAATAGCTACACGCAGAATTATGGCGTGATCCAGATTAGAGAGGCGTTGTAGATTTTGCAAGATGAGGTGGTTGGAAACGGCCGTAACTTCCCGATGCCTCCCATCATCCATCACCTTCAGATCATAGAGAAACAAATCGACATACTCCCGCACGCGGTCCAACGTTTGCCAAGAAACAGCGCCAGAGGTGTCAACGGCCGTTTTAATCTCTCGCTCCTGGCAAGTTTTCAACAATTCCAGCACAAAATCCCGTTGCAACAGCGGTTCCCCACCAGAAAACGTAACCCCACCACCCGACTCATCATAAAAACTAACGTCACGCTCAATGACAGTCATCACGTCAGCAACCGACATTTCACGACCAATCAGTTCCCGCGCTTCCGCGTAACAAGCATCTGCACACGCACCACAGCGAATGCATAACTCGCGGTCGGTGATGACAATATCGCCATTCACCGATATCGCCCCCTGTGGACAATCATCGATACAGGCTTGACACGCAATGCATCGATTCTCGCGCAGCATCATCTCCGGTTTGGGGTCTTGGCTCTCGGGATTATGACACCACCAACAGCGCAGCGGACACCCTTTAAGGAAGATAGTCGTGCGAATGCCAGGTCCATCATGAATAGAAAATCGCTTGATGTCGAAAACAATGCCAGTTGCCAAATGATCCTCTTCGAAAAAGCATTTACCAGTAGTTAACCTAAAATAACATTAAAGTCAACCACTAGAAAATGCTCAATTTCTCTACCTTAAAATATTAATCGACGATTGGTATAAGGTCAATTAAACAACGACATCCATCCTCATATGGCATTCAATTAGATACACAATCAGGCACGATAGCATTCAACACACCTAATACTTGGCCGGGTGTATCGCCATACGTGATAATTTGGGGGGAAATATCGGGGATTCGTAGCCCATCATACGGGCTGTTGCCAATTACTGTAACCATTTTGGAAGCTACAGGTACCAATTCTCTAAGCATAGACTCCTGAGAGTGGTCATCATATTGCATTGCCCTTAAATAAGCGTCCCAGGTGATAACAATAACGGCATCAACATTGGTTGCCTGCGCAATAGCAACTGTTTGCACCTCAACTACACTCGCAGCCGAATCATGCTGATTCTACTATTAAGAATGCTCGCTCATCCGCTCCGAGGTAGGAGATATCACCCTTTACATAAATACTTTGATCGACAAAAGCGCCATTCTGAGGAAACGTTATTGAAGCTGTAGCAGGAAAGGGAATTCTTGTACTTGTTGGTAATGGGGTGTTTGCAGGTTGCGGCGTAAATGTCTCAGTTGAAACAACTTCTACAACCTCTGTAATTGGCGAGGATATATTAGTCGACGTAGGTGTCGTTTCAGGTATTGCAGGAACTTCCATGGAGTTTGAGATTTTCCCCAATATTTCAGGTAATAGAAAAATAACACCAACTATTACCATAAATCCCCCAAAACCCCACGTTTTTGCACCTTGCGATACAGTGATTTTTTCGATTTTTACAATTCCAGAACCAGCTAAAATAAGAAAGAAACCAAATAAGAGTAACACAACACCAACATAACCTAAAGGAGAATTTATAGGGACATCTGGCATAATATATGCTCCCTTTGTACTTACCTGCTGTTTTGGAATGAATTACGACACTTGGCCAATACGAAACAATAACTTGTTCAAAATGTAGCATTATTAAGCACTAGTGTCAATAAAATTTCAAGTAGACAAACTCTCCATCCAAATTACATTCTTTGCCAACATCTTCACAATATTGCTCTGACACAAATGGTTTCTTTGTAAATGAAAAACTTGAAATTTAAGTACTGACGCACTATATAAAAAATATTTTATATTTCCTAGAATAAACAAACCTAAACCGCTTGCATTCCGAATTCAAAACCTTTACATTCCACCACAACTTCGGGAGCCGAAAACCTAAGGGAGCCAATCACATGTTTCGTAGTATCCGCCGTCTATTCGTTTATCTGTGCCTCGCTACTATCACTATTTTGTCCGCATTCTTTCTTTTTAACCATCTACAATCGTCTACAGTTGCTGCTGTGGGTGAAATTGGCACGATTACTGGAACAGTGCAGTCACCAGAGGGCGCTGCCGTACCTATCAACACAACAGTTGCCTTACTTAAATTGGACAGCACGGAACCAGAACAAGAAATGTTTTTTAAAGAAACAACTGCAAATCCAGCCAATGGCAGCTTTACATTCCCAGATATGCCATTTGATTACTACATTGTAGTCGTGTTCCCGCCTATTGAAAGCCCGCTAGCACCATCTCCCCCCATGTGCTTTCCACTT
>QQUD01000016.1 GCA_008501785.1 Chloroflexota bacterium | reverse complement strand
TGGAATTGGCTGGCATTGGTAAGGTTCACGCTGCCTTTGCCTCCTCTACTGAACGACTGGTTATCCAGCAAGCCAATCCAGACCCAGAGCTTGGTGATCAACGTGCCGAGCCAGGAACTGTACATCACGCATTCAGCGATCCAGCAGTTGCTAAAGCATTATCAATGGCAATTGATCGGGCGACAGTTACAAGAGTTGGTTATGGTCCAAATGGCCAGCCCGCTTGTAACGTGATCATGGGTCCGCCCGCATTTGTCTCCACCGCAAATGAGGATTGCCAGGTACAAGATATTGAAGGTGCCAATGCTCTGCTGGGTGAAGCAGGCTGGGCGCTTGGTGCAGATGGTGTACGCGCAAAAGACGGTGTACGCCTCAGCTTCCTCTATCAAACTTCGACAAACTCTGTGCGCCAGACGACACAAGCATTGCTCAAGCAATGGTGGGCCGAGATTGGCGTAGAGGTTGAACTGCGTAACATTGATGCGTCTGTCTTCTTTGGCGGCGACGTTGCCAGCCCCGACACTTACGGCAAATTCTATGCCGACATCGAGATGTATACCAGTTCACCCAATGGAACGGACTTGCAAGCTTGGATGGGCAACCATATTTGTGAAAATGCAAATGGGGTAGCAAACAACTGGCAGGGTGGCAATCAATCACGTCATTGCGATGAAGCGTATGATGCCTTATTTGCCGAATTGCAGGCAGCAAGTGATCCAGACGAACGGGCGGAACTCATCAAGGGGTTGAACGATATGCTGGTGCAAAATGGCATCCTGGTTCCATTGGTTAATCGCGGTAGCGTTTCTGCCTGGGCCGACAGTTTGCTAGGCGTACGGCTGAATGCTTGGGACGCTGAGACGTGGAACATTGCTGACTGGTCACGTGCAAGTAACTAATTTTTATAATATCTGCATTTAGACAATTGTGATTGCGATCATTTGTCTGATGCAAATGACAATAAAGTAGTCTACGGTCAAAGGTTGACCGTAGGCTACTTTGTAAATGAGGCAAAGAAACTATGGGAAGATACATTATCCGTCGCCTGCTCATTTCTATTCCCACGTTGTTGGTCATTAGTTTTGTCATTTTTGCTTTGCTCGATCTGGCTCCCAACGATCCGACAGGTCAGCTTCCCTTGTCAATTCCCCCTGAAGCACGGGAAAACATTCGCCAGTCATTGGGTCTGGACCAGCCTTTCCCTATTCGTTATGCAAAATGGCTGCAGCAATTCTTTGTCAACGAGCCATTGAACCTGATCGAAACCGCTTTTGATGTTGAAATTGGGAATTCGGATGAACGCCTGCGCGTATTATCTTGGGCTACCAGAAGCCCGGTGGTTGATTTGGTCATTGAGCGCACCCCACAGACGCTGTGGGTGGTGGGTATGGCTTACATTCTTTCTATAATTATTGCTATACCAATTGGGGTGATTTCTGCCTACAAACAGTATTCGCTTTTTGACCAGGTGGGTACATTTGTGGCCTTGTTAGGTTTTTCTGTACCTACTTTTTTTACTGGCCTTATCGCCATCATTGTCTTTAGCGTTAATTTAAGGTGGTTTCCATCTGTTTACAATACCACTCACAAAGTGGTGGATTTTCCCAGCTTTATCGTGCAGGTAAAACAGATGATTATGCCTGTCACCGTACTTGCGTTCTTTCAGGCTGCCCAGCTAAGTCGTTTTACCCGTTCTTCTGTGCTAGACAATTTGAACCTGGACTATGTTCGCACCGCCCGTTCTAAAGGTTTAAAGGAGCGCTTTGTCATTTTAATCCATGTCTTGCGCAACAGTTTGATACCAGTCGTGACGCTGATCGCACTGGGCATCCCAGGCATTTTTGGTGGCGCAATCATTACTGAACAGATTTTCCGCGTAAATGGCTTGGGGGCTTTGCTGATCATTGCAATTTCGGGTGCTGATATTCCAATGGTACAGACTTTGACCTTTATTTTTGCAGTATTGATTGTTGGTTTTAATATTATAGCTGATGTCACTTATGGTATTTTGGATCCTCGTATCCGGTATGATTAGATTGAGCAGGGTAGTATTACCTCAAGTTTTTGTGAACTTGCTAACCAAGTTAAAAAAGGTGAGATTATGAGTGTAGCGACTATTGAAGCACCTCTCGCGGCCGAACGCAAACACCGTTCTTTGTGGGGAGATGTATGGGTTCAGTTCCGAAAGCACAAATTGGGTGTGCTTGGTATTAGCATCATGGTTTTCCTGATCTTATTTGTGCTGGTTGGCCCCTTATTTTACACTGCGGATCCTGCTTATATCGATGTTTTAGCTGCCAATTCTGCACCTACTGTTGAGCACCCTTTTGGAACAGACAATGTGGGACGGGATACGTTGGCTAGAGTCATGGCCGGTGGGCAAATTTCGCTGGCTGTTGGCGTTTCGGCCATGATGTTGGCTATTTCTTTGGGATCGCTGATAGGTAGTTTGGCAGGTTATTATCCAATGTTGGATGGTCCGCTGATGCGATTAACTGATATGTTTTTGGCGCTGCCATTGCTTCCCCTGCTTTTGGTGACAATTTTGTTGTTTCGGGATACTTTGAGAGCAGCTTTTGGGCCGGAAACAGGCATTTTTATCTTGATTGTGACGGTGATTGGGGTGCTCAATTGGATGCCTACGGCGCGAGTTGTGCGGGGTGAGGTGCTTTCGATTAAGGAGCAGGAGTTTGTAACGGCCGCTATCAGCATCGGCACCAAACAGCATCGTATTTTATGGCGACACATCTTTCCAAATGTGCTGAGTCCAATTATGGTGGCAGCTACATTGGGCGTTGCCAGCGCAATTTTAACGGAATCTGCCCTTTCTTTTCTGGGATTAGGATTTCCTTCGGACTTTCCTACCTGGGGCCGAATTTTATTTGATGGTAAAGATTTCTTGACGTTAACACCCTCTCTTGTTTTCTGGCCGGGGTTGTTTATTTCTCTGACTGTTTTAAGCATCAATTTTATTGGTGATGGTTTGCGCGATGCCCTGGACCCAAGAATTCGGGGCCGTTAGGGTCTTCATGAAGAAATTTGCTAATATAGTCAGGCTCTATGGAGCCTGGCTTTTTTTGTCTATTTTGGGGGTTGTGGTTGCGTTTCAACTGCGGGTGACGCTGTTATTTATAGGCTTGTTTGTGGTGAAACGGCCGTCTCTCAGAACAACAGGTTGGAATACCGATACACTTCATGGCATAGCACGTTTTGTCATATTAATCTGGGGGATTACATGGCT
>QQUD01000648.1 GCA_008501785.1 Chloroflexota bacterium | reverse complement strand
TTCCCCAAAACACAAACTGCGCAGCGGGCAAATAGGGGCTTGCCATCCATGCGTTGTTGGCTTGTGCGCGCTGCGGGATGTCGAGGTAGTCAAGTTCGGGTGAATTGATGGGGTGGGCATAGGGGCCGACGCCTTGATTGGCGACGTAGCCATCCCACAGGTAGCGATACACGTCGTCGGACAAGGTGGGGGTGGTGAAAAGGAGGAGGAGGCGGAAGGTAACGGCCGTTCCCCACACCCATCGCATCGACACACCTCGTTTTTCGGCCCAAATAATTGCTAAAATAAATGCAGCGAACGCAATGCTATACCAAACAATCGTTTCAGGAACGTGTCCATCACGCAAAGTACCATAGCGCCACTGCATCTGAACCATGCCGCCATAAGCAAGTAGGCTCAGACAAACTGCAAAAATAAATCCCCATTGTCGCTTGATGTTTTGAATCATGATCGCCAATTGTAACAAAGCATCTGGTTCTGTTCGTAACTTTGCATCCCAAAATGGATTGGGGTAATGTTCGCACTATGAAAAAATTATTCTCGGCAGGCAAACCTACGCAAATGATTTATGGGGGCGATTACAACCCTGAACAATGGCCGGAATCGGTATGGCTGGAAGACGTGCAGTTGATGCAGGAAGCGGGTGTGAATCTTGTGTCGCTAGCTATTTTTAGCTGGGCAAAATTGGAGCCACGCCCAGGTGAATATGATTTTGCATGGCTGGATCGCATCATCGACCTGCTTTATGAACATGGGATTTCGGTCAATCTGGCGACGGCAACGGCATCACCGCCGCCCTGGTTTTCGCACAAATATCCAGAGAGCTTGCCGGTGGATATAGAAGGGAGGCGGTATAAACCTGGGGGACGGCAGCATTATTGCCCGAACAGTATGGCGTACAGGGAAACGGCCGTTTCTCTCACTACCCAAATCGCCACACGTTATCATCAGCACCCCGCCGTCGTCATGTGGCACATTAACAACGAATACGGCTGCCACGTTCATGAATGTTATTGCAAGGTGTGTACAATCGCTTTTCAACAATGGTTGCGAGAGCGTTACCATACCATTGCAGCACTCAACGAAGGCTGGACCACTTCCTTTTGGAGTCAATCGTACAGCGATTGGGAGCAGATTGCGCTGCCACACCGCACCACCTCCTTCCGCAATCCGGGGCAGATGCTCGACTACCGTCAATTTATGAACGACTCTCTTTTTGCTATTTATCGTGCTGAAGTTGAGGCGGTACGGGCGGTGGGCGCGACACAGCCGGTGACAACCAACTTTCTAGGCATGCAGATGCTCGACTACTTTGCCTGGGTGAAAGAGATGGATGTAGTCGCGCTGGATATTTACCCTGATCCAGGTTTAGGAAATCATACATGGCGTTTTGCGGCGTTTTTCCATGATTTGACGCGGTCGCAGGGGGGAAAACGGCCGTATTTAGTCATGGAACAAGCCACCACTCAAGTCAACTGGCGCGCCATCAACAAGCTCAAACCACCCGGCATGATGCGGGCGCTCAGCTATCAGGCACTATTGCGCGGAGCGGATGGCGTGATGTTCTTCCAGTGGCGGGCTTCGCAAGGTGGCGCAGAGAAGTATCACAGCGGCATGGTGCCGCATAATGGTAAAAACAGCCGCATATTTCGAGAAGTTTGTCAGTTGGGGGACGAGTTGAAGCGGTTAACGGCCGTTACCGGCACACATGTCCCCGCTCAGGTCGGTATGCTCTGCAGCTACCAAAATGTATGGGCCTTACAACTCGATTCCAAGCCTGCGCTGATTGATCCCACCGAGATCATAAACCCCTGGTATCAAGCTATACTCAGCCTAAACGTACCCGTAGACATTGTGCATCCAGACAATGATCTGAACCAATATCAGGTTTTGATAGCACCAATGCTTTACCAAATAACGCAATCACAAGCCAGCGCTATGCAAAAATTTGTTGAAAATGGGGGCACGCTGATCGTGACTTATTTCAGCGGCATTGTGAATCAGCAGGAACAGGTATGGCTTGGCGGTTACCCTGCGCTGCTCAAGGATGTGCTAGGCATTGAGGTAGAGGAATGGCAGCCATTTAACCCAGATGAAACGAACCGTTTGCAAATCGAAGGGGCTGATGACGCAATTTCGTGTGACCATTGGGCTGATTTGCTGCACACAACAACCGCCAAAACAATCGCAACCTATCAACAAGATTTTTTTGCAGGTCGCCCTGCTATTACGAAAAACAGCTTTGGCGCTGGTATGGCCTATTATTTGGGAACACGGCCGTCTCATCCCTATTTGGCTCAGTTTATGTATCGGGTGTTGACTGAAAAAGGCATTTCCTCTCCTGTCATTGCAGGTGAAAATGTTGAAGTAGGCTGGCGCACAAACGGGGACCAAACGTTTTTGTTTTTGATTAATCATGATGGGGTGGCGGAAACGGCCGTTAATCTACAATCTTTGGCAGGGTGGGATTTGATTGGGGAAACGGCCGTTTCAGGTCAAATCATTCTAAAACCCTATGACGTTAAAATCATTCAACTAACAAACAAAAAAGACACTTTATGAAAATTTTCCGCAGAATAATTTGGGGAAAAGATTAGCAGCAAAACAGTTTGGTAATCGTGATTTTCGGGAAACTGCACTCAAAGGAACTTTTGTTAACCCCGATTTAGTAACAGACGAAGTGATGGATAATTTGCAGCTCGCCGTCCAGAGTAAAGGGTATTTGGCTGGTACAACGACGATGATGGGGCAATATGAACCGGCGACCGAATCTGTGCTGATGGCCGATATTGATGTCCCCGTTGTAATCATTTGGGGAGAACAGGACCATGCAAAACCAGCTGAGGAATTAGGCAAGCTACAAGATGGGTTTCATGATCCCATAATGGTTGTGGTGCCTGAAGTGGGCCATTATGTGCATGAAGAAGCCCCTGAAATTGTGGTGAATGCACTGATTGATGGCGATTCAAAAATTAAAATGGTAATCAAACGGAGCTTTGAATCGCCTAAATGAACCTGAAGAGCCATAAAATCCGTTTACCATATTATTTTCTTCAGGTTCATAAATCAGCGACCTATGGCAAAAATAAATCTCCATCAGGAAATGCCATTGAACCAAATAATTGAAAACGACAGGCGTTGGCAACGACTTGAGTTTAATAGCAAAAGGACCAGTCCATATATTATGGCCTGGTCCTTGAATATTTCACTTTCCAGACGCAATCTTCCCCAAATTATTCTTGG
>QQUD01000989.1 GCA_008501785.1 Chloroflexota bacterium | reverse complement strand
GCCACCAATACCATCCAAATGGAACAGCTAACAGCAATAATAATAAAAACCGTTGCCATCGCAGACGACGCACCGGAGATTTTTCTGGGATAGATGGGGGGGGGAGTTCGTTTTCGGGCGTGGTGATTTCTCCTGTTGATTCGGACAAAAAGGTCTGGGCATCTTGTGGGCTAGGGAATGAACCAGTTGGTTCAAATTCTACCCAGCCATAGTCAGCAAAGTAAATCTCTGTCCAGGAATGTCCGTTGATTTGATAAATTGTTTGAGCACCGAATTCGTCGGGCTGCTGGGCCAGGTAGCCAACCGCGACACGAGCAGGCAAACCTAAACTGCGTGCCATTACTGCCATCGATGACGAATAATAGTCGCAGTAGCCTGCTTGCAGATCAAAAAGGAAAAACTCAACAACATCCATATCTTTTGGTGGCAGCTCAACATCAAGTGTATAAGGATATTGTCGCAAAAATTGCTCTATCGCACGTGCTTGATCGTATGGGTTTTGTAAATTGCCGGCCACCTCATTTGCCAGATTATGAACACGTTGAGGTACAGTGTTAGGCAACGCGGTATAACGGGCCATAATTGCGGGAGGAACATCTTGCAATGAAGTAGCTTGCAAATCTTCAGGGGTTGCACTGGTAAGCTGTGTGATAACGTGATAGTTGATTTCTTCTCCTTGCACACGAGAAAGGTCTTCCAACCCGCGCCAATTGACCGTGACATCGTGGTCAAACTTTAGTGGCAGTCCCAGTGTATAACGAATAACGCGTTCATCGAATTCCCAGTTGACTGATTGTGAAAGTTGCAACTGCTTAGAGATTGGAGGCAGCAGTAAGGGTTGATTAGCTGGTGTAGGTTCTTGTCGCTCTTGCGACAAAGCCCATCCTCGTCCAGTATAAACATCGTAGCTGAGACCACGCCAATGGTACCCATGCAATATTGATGGTGGGGCAATGATTTCGCCCCCGTTTTCATCAATTAAATTCACCTGAGTTGTCATCATGACCCTCTCTGATAATTCGGGTGGATTGCCTAACAGGTATGAACGGGGCATGATGCCGCTGCCACCAACACCCCCTGGACTGGTGCTTCGTTGTGGTTGGCGCACGCCTGCAAACGCACGTCCTAAAATATCTTCGGTTTGCTGTACAGCCTGTTGGGACTGAAACCGGCGTACAAGTTCTTTAAAGTTAATGGCCGGAATCGTTGCTGAAAATGTGAGGAGAACGGTGGCAATAATAGTGGCGAAAACGATTAATTCTAGCCGCACTTCATCAGAGTAATCAACCCCATTGGCTCGCCACTCAAATTCCATGCGTGTGTAGTGGAGAACGGCCGTTAACACCGCCACCAATCCCACAAAAATAGCCACCCAATAAAGCTGCGCATTGCCAAAATACCCGTTGAGGGCCATGGCCATACCCATCAGTGTCAATCCATGTAATGGTTTGTGTTGTCGAAACGTGCTCCACCCTGAATATGCCGCCAAAAACCAGGCAAACAGTCCTAAACCAACAGCAAATACAATCGTTTCTCGGCTGCTGCCGCCTGAAAATACTGCTTTAAACCAGCTTGCCATCCGGTCATAAAAAAGGGCGCTGTTTTGTCGCCAGAAAGGAGTTAACAAAAAGTCGTCATTCAATATCAAATTAGATATGGGAGGCCACAGGTTGGCCAAATGGATGATTGTGATCACAAATCCATAGAGCGTAATGAAAATCCAGGCGAACTGCCAGCGTAACGGCCGTTTTGCCAATACCACCCCCCAAATCAACCCAAGCATCGCCGCTGGCATGATAACACCATCTTCTGGAACCCACCCAACTTCCAAAACGGCTAAAATAAGACAAGTGACCGCGCTTCCCACAAGTAAGAAGGCCAACCAATCATCATTTGGTGTAGAAACTGAATCGAAACGGTTACGTCGGCGATTCGTGTTTAATCGCCTATCAATCAGTTTAAGCAGGTTCCACAGCCAACTAATTCCCCGTATCACCATGAAATCATGATCCTTTAAAAATCGGTTTGTTACGTCTGCTGTACAGGACTTTGAACCGCAACAACACCACCAGTTCCTGTCACTTTAAATTCCCAATACCCTCGTTTTTCCTGTTCTGGCGCTTGCCCAATTTCACCCTGACGGATGATGTGACAAGAATAACCTTGTTGCAATAGGGCATCCTGCAGCACCTGACTCTTTCCCGTCCCGCCAAAGCTTGGCCGATCTAACACAATGAGTTCACTGCGTAAACCACGTTGACTGAGCGTTGTCAAATTTGGCAACCATTCAATGGAGTTTGTAGCAGTGATTATGACTGCTGCACTTCCCCGTCGCATTAAGCGGCTTATGTCAGTAATTGTTTGTGAAAGTGTGGCGTCTCCGTCGGCATTGACTAATGCCAATGCGCGTAAAATTTTCCAACGATGACCGGTTCCACGTCCTGGAGGGACGATTTGGGGCGAACGGCCGTAACCCGCCACCCCCACTGGCCGATTTTGATGCAGCGCCATAGCTGCCAGTGAAGCCGCTAACAAAACAGCATGCTCCTCCGTGCCATCTAGCCCATCCCCTAACTGAATTTGCTGCTCCATATCCAACAAAATCCAAATATCTCCAGCCGCGTCAAGGTCAAACTGACGCACAAACAACTCATCGCGCCGCGCACTCGTTGGCCAATGTATCCACCGGTATGGATCATTTGGCTGATAGTCGCGTACAGATGCGGCGTTGATTGTTGCACGCCATGCTCGCTGTCTAGCCCGGACACGCCCGCTGCTTTGCCCAGATGGTAGCGGAATGGGGATTTCGGTATGGATGGGTGGATGAATTATTACTTCGTTAGATACCGGATACTGTCTTGTCAAAATAAAAATGCCAAATGGATCGCTGCTGCGAATCGTCCAGGGGCCAAGTTGGTATTGACCACGCTGGAGGCAAACCGCATATTCTCGCCAGCGACGTACCCCTTCATTAGCGACGCTGTGTACAACGGCCGTTTTGTACTCCGGCACATTCGACTGATCTACCACTTCAACCCATAGCGCAGGTAATAAACTCGTATTGATGATTGTGAACTGTTCCTCCAACCGGTCCCCAACAGACACCCAGCCATATCGCAAGCGCCGTGTCGCATGGACGCCTTTGGCCAGTTGTCGTATCCACACATACGAAACAACAAATAGTCCACCAATGCCAATTAGCAACGTATACCAGACACGATCCGGCAGGAGAATGGAAGCAATGAACAA
>QQUD01000694.1 GCA_008501785.1 Chloroflexota bacterium | reverse complement strand
TAATATTCGATATGGCAAGCTAGACGCCACGGATGAGGAAATCAGGGCAGCGGCCGAAGCAGTCGGAGCACATGAGTTCATTAGCAAACTGCCAGACGGGTATCAGATGGACGTTGGCGAAAACGGTGTCAATTTGAGTGTAGGCCAGCGACAATTGGTCTCGTTTGCGCGGGCATTGTTAGCCGATCCACGTCTGCTGATATTGGATGAAGCCACCAGCAGCGTAGACACAACTACTGAGCGCCAAATTCAACATGCTTTAGAAACTTTGATGCGGGATCGCACCAGTTTTGTGATTGCACACCGGCTGAGTACGATTGTGAATGCCGATCAGATTGTGGTGTTGGATAACGGCCGTATTGTCGAACAAGGCACCCACGAAGAGCTGCTCGCCCAGCAAGGCCGCTACTTCAATCTTTACACGATGCAATGGGCAGCCGATGCACAAGAAGGCAACCAGCACACCTTTAGCAAAAACTAATATGAAAACAGCAATGCAATGACAAGATAGCGTAGAAAACTTATGAGTCTTTATTCGAAATCATCGGTAAAAACACTGTATCGTTGAGTTCCGTATAGGGTATCAAAGTCGGACCTGGCATTGGTGTTGATGTTTGGTGTTGCACTGGCACATTGGTGACGACGGGAACGGCCGTATTCGTCGGAACGGTCGTAATGATTGCAGTGGGAACGGCCGTGTTTGTCGAAATCGGTGTATTTGTCGGTACTGGTGTGTTGGTGTGAGTGGGAACGGCCGTATTCGTAGGAACCGGTGTATTCGTCGGTACTGGTGTGTTGGTGTGAGTGGGAACGGCCGTATTCGTAGGTACTGGGGTGTTGGTGTTGGTTGGTACTGGGGTGTTGGTGGGAACGGCCGTATTCGTTGGCGTTGATGTGGGTGGCGGACCCATTAACCAAATCGCTTCCCCAATCGCCATCATGTCTACCCGGGGGAAATCAAGTCCCGTATTTGTCACGTTATCAATTTCATCATCCCCATCATTAATCATTGTTGCCGTCGAAATCAACAAATTTTTAACCTCAGCAACAGTTAACAACCGCCCCAACTGCTGAAAAGCTAACTCCTGCATCAACCCTACTATCCCCGCAATATGCGGCGCTGCCTGACTGGTTCCATGCAACGTTGTCACCCCGCCTGTAGGTCCAGCACCAAGAATCGGTGAACCTGGCGCAAATATATCAATCAACGTCTCGTGCCTCATCGAGAAAGGAGCAATCCGATCGGCTGCCGTAACGTAGGCTTTGGCACCATCATGAAAGGTGATGCTCCCAATATTCGCATCAAACGTTGCCCCCACCGCTAATGAATTCGCATCTACCGCCGGATACATAACTCCCGGCACACTGTTATATTTGTAAAAATCATTTCCAGCAGATGAAACAACGACAATACCCGCTGCCGACAACACGGCAATTTCATCACTCATACCATACAATGCTTGTGCTGCCGAATGATTAATACCATCTACAATCGACATGTTTACACTAACAATTTGATAAGCATCAGCATTCACAATTACCCATTGCAATGCCTGTTCAATATAACTAAAACTTCCCCTCCCTTGATCGGGAAACACTTTAAGATGAATTAAATTGATACCAGGAGCCACACCTTGATAGCTGCCGTAATTTCCAGCAACAATTGAAGAAACATTCGAGCCGTGACCATTATAATCAGTGGCATCTGCATCCCCATCTGCAAAATCGTAACTGTACACGATGCGATCTGCAACGCCATTGTGATCAAGATCGGGGCCAAAGTAAGGATGATCTAAATCAATACCGGTGTCCAAAACAACTACCGTATAGCCAGTTCCATCAATATTGCTAAAACGGCCGTCATCACGAAAATCATCCATATTGATAACTGACTCAGATTGTGCCATCTGCATGGCTAAACGTTTTTTCGTTAATGGGTATTCTTGCGGTGGCTCAGGCGGTACGATAGGCATATTGGAACCGGTTGTCGAAATGGCAGGTTTTGCATTACCAGTCACAACAAAAGCTTTAAGCAACAGAGCAATTAAGATAATAGTCATTAAAGATGGGAATAGCTTCTTCATTTTTCACCAGCTTCAAAAAAGTGATTACATTTGAGAATAACTAGTACAGTCCGGCAGAAGTTCGTGGGCAATCGTATGGCGTACTTGCCGGACTGTTTAAGTATTGCGCTCAAACCATATTGCACACGAACGAATGCCGCGCAATACTAGTACTAAGCTACTATTATATACTTACTATTTACATTAACTAAAAATTTAGGAACTAATAAATTAGGATTCAATTGACGAATTTACAGCAATGGGTAGACTTGCTCGAAACTGTAATGGTGGAAGAAATATGGCTAAATTTGAAGAGCAATACAACGACACATTACGCAGCCTGGAACTGGCATTGGTGCGTGTCTATCGGAAAAATGATGCAGTGGTCGATTGGCATGTGGGAACGGCCGTTAACAACCTCACCCGCATCTACACTGCTGAACAGCGCAAACGCAAACAGCCTTCCCTTAAAATGCCTCCCCAAACTCAGCAAGCCTTTACTAATTTACAAATTGCCTGTGAAGGATGGCTTGGACGCGCACCATTATTTGATGAGGTAGGGCAAATCAGTCAGCTCGATCAAAACAATCTGACAATTGCTGAAATCATTGCCTGCCTCAAACGTATTCGCCGCTCTATTGACATGTGGCAAAAAGAAGGTGGACGGCGCGGTTATTTTGAATTCATCGATCAATTTTTACCGGAATAGAAATTGTAAATATCGTACCATTTTGTGATTCTGATTTTACAGAAATGGTTCCCCCATGTGCTTCTACAATTGAACGCACAATTGCCAACCCCAGGCCAGATGCACCACCGCCTCGGCTGCGTGCTTTGTCGGCACGGTAAAAGCGATCAAAGATGTGAGATAAATCTTCGACAGGGATGCCGCTGCCAGTATCTGAAACTGTGAGGGTAGAGAAACGCTTGGACTGAGCATCGCCGAAGTCTCCGTTTCCGCTCCCATCAGCCCCCAACACAATCCGCCCACCCTGTGGCGTATAGCGCAGTGCATTGCTCACCAAATTGCGCAGCACCTGCGTCATCCGCTCCACATCCACACTGATTGACGGCAAATCGTCAGCCGCCTCAACAGCTAACTGCACACCGCTTTCCTCAGCCAGGGACATATACGCCAGCGCAGTACGTTCCAACAAGGCACGCGGATCAACCAAACGGGGTTGCAGTGGTAGCTCACCCGAATCTGCCAGCGACAATGTGCGCAAATCATCAATCAAGTGCTGCAAATGCACCACCTCTTCATGCATAATGCCATACAGCTCTGGCGACCCTTGCAGCGATCCGTCCCGCAGCGGTTCCGTGTAGCCGCGCAGCACCGTCAGCGGCGTGCGCAAATCATGGGCTACATCGGCCGTCATTTGCTGCCGTGCCTCTAACGCGGCGGATAAATCATGGTTCATTTGGTTAAACGATTGGGCTAAAACCCCCAATTCATCTTTCGAGTGAATATGCACTTGATGTCCAAGTTCCCCCTTGGCCATCTTTTGAGTCGCTCGGGTCAAAGCTCGAATCGGCTTCGTTAAAGATCGAGATAACAAGAATCCTAATAACAACGCAACAGTTGTCGCCACACCCAAACTCAGCAATGTTGAATCTTGCAATGTATTCAAAAAGCTGGCTTCAGGCGAATTGGGTGGTGGTGCATTTATGTCACCGTTTGGATTTAACGGTCGGGCAACGATTAAAAAGCCAACAAGTTTGTCATTCACAATGATTTGATCGCCGTTTTGGATCAGTTCTGGCGGCGCTTTTTGGTTAGGAAGTAACGGCCGTTCTCCATACACAATCATCCCATCCACATCCACCACACCAATCGGATCACGTGGCTCATCCGTCGTCGGGTCGCGCTGTGTGAATAAAGAGTCAACCCCATTCCAACTGCCATTCGTTTCATAATAGCTAGTTAAAATATTGACAACCGTTGTGCGCCCCTTGTCTGCCACAAATTGGGTAAATGCATCTTGCGTCCGATCTCGCGTCAAAATGGACACAGACAACGCACCCACAATGCCCACAAACAAAAAAGCCAGCGTAAACTTAGTCGCTAAAGATCGCATCATTATTCAATCGCAAACCGATATCCCATGCCATAAACCGTTTCCACATAACGCGGTTTGCCAGGGTCCGGCTCAATTTTGCGCCGCAAATTGCGCACATGCACATCAATCGACCGTTCAAACCCCTCCAGCGCCATTCCCTGCATTCGCTCAATCAGATCTAGCCGCGAAAAAACGCGCCCAGGGTTTGCCATCAAAGCAGCCAAAATCTCGAATTCAGAAGGGGTTAAATCTACACGAGAACCGGCCACCGTCACCAGTCGCCGGTCTGGGTCAAGCACAATATCTGATACTTGAACGGTATTTGACTGTGTCGTAAATTTATCCATGCGGCGAAACATGGCGCGGATACGGGCAGTCAACTCTTTCACGCTAAAAGGCTTTGTCACATAATCATCTGCGCCCAGTTCTAGGCCCAAAATCTTGTCGCTTTCTTCTACTTTCGCAGTCAGCATGATAATGGGCGTGTCTGCTTCTTTGCTGTAAACACGTACAAATTCGTACCCACCCATTTCTGGCATCATCAAATCGAGAATGATCACGTCAGGTTTTTCATCACGTGCGACGAAGAGGGCATCACGGCCGTTAACGGCCGTCACCACCCGATACCCCTCCTGCGTCAAATTAATCGTCAACATCTGGCGAATTTTCGGATCATCATCTACTACGAGAATTGTTCGACTCATATCTGCATCCACTTGTTCTTTTGGTATTTGAAACAAAGCATTATCGCCGTTTACTCTAACATATTGCTCGGGATTGCCCAACAGATTTTGGTTCATGATTTTTCCTCGAAGGCAGGTGTCAGCTTTCAGGTGTAAGCTTTCAGCCTTTCTCTTCTTAAGTCGTTTTCTTCCAACACTATCCTAACGCTTCGATGTCAAGAAAAGTTAAGTGAACTATTTAGAAAATGTTAAGGCTCATTTTTCACCCGAAATAACCTTTTGCATCAAACAACTTTCCCATTCTTAAAATATCGTAAAAGGGTTCCTCACAACTTCCACACAAGTTTTTCCTAAGCTACGCTCACATTTTAATTTCAGGAGAAGATAATGAAACGAAAACTACTTAACAACATCGCCTTGGGTTCACTATTGATTTTGTTCCTGGCTGCGTGTATTAGCACAGTGGCTGAATCAAACAGCTCGAATCAGGAGGGTATTACTGAACAAGTGAATGCATTGGCAAACGAACAGGGAGTGGCGGAAACGGCCGTTTTCCTCCCCACCGTCACCAAAGAAGCAACCACATCAACCTACACCCTGGTCGAAACCGGGCAAGGCTACTGCTACAACAGCAGCGGCGAAAAGATCGACTGCCCTACTGAAGGCGAACCTTTCTACGGTCAAGATGCCCAGTTCATCGGCGCAGCCTTCAGCTTTACCGACAACGACGACGGAACCGTCACCGACAATGTCACAGGCCTCATTTGGGAACAAACACCTGACAGTAGCAAGCGTGGGTGGGCCGATGCCCAAACCTATTGTGAAGACCTCTCGCTGGCTGGTTCTGATGATTGGCGCACGCCCAGCCTGAAAGAACTGTTCTCGCTTAGTGATTTTGAATCGGGGTGGCCATACATCGACATGAACTATTTTGACCTGATCACAGATGCAGGTCAGGACAAATTAGAACAATACTGGGCCAGCAATTACTATGAGGTTGATACCAGCGAAGCGGCTCCCAATCAGGCTATCGGGGTTAACCACGCGACAGGCCACATCAAAGCCTATCCTGATGGCGCAAACGGTGGCGGCGGGCCTGCTGGCAAATATGTGCGCTGTGTTCTCGGTGATGCATATTTGGTCAACGATTTTGTCGACAACGATGACGGCACCATTACCGACAACGCCACCGGCCTGATGTGGCTGCAAGATGACAGCGGTGAAGGCATGGATTGGGAAAGTGCGCTGGCCTATGCCAATGAAACCAGCTTTGCCGGTTACGACGACTGGCGCGTTCCGAACGTCAAAGAATTGCAAAGTATTGTCGATTACTCCGGTGTCTACCCAGCAATTGACCAAACCCACTTCAACTTCACCGATGAAGACGCTTACTTCTGGACCAGCACCTCTGCCTACTTCAGCCCCGATAACCAGGGCTACTACTATGCATGGTACGTGGCCTTTGGCTATGCCGTCGACTGGGAAGGGAATGATTCACACGGTGCTGGGGCAGTCCGCTTTGATGTCAAGGCAGAAGGCGGCCCAGCCGGTGAAGACCCAGAACGTATCTACAACTATGTACGCCTGGTGCGTGGAGGCAACGTCAACGAGACACTAGAAGGCGATCCCACCGCTGATGACAGTGCATCCTGGGTAGGTGGCGCACCTGATAACACGGGTGGTCCAGAAGGTGCTGGCGGCCCTGAAGGTGCTGGTAGTCCAGGCGGCATGCCTGACTTTGCAGCCGCGGCAGCGACACTGGGCATTACAGAAGAGGAACTGATGGCCGCGTTGGGCGACTCAAACCAGGGTCCACCAGATTTTGAAGCAGCCGCGGCCACGCTGGGCATCACTGCCGAAGAATTGGAAAACGCCGTGATGAGTAACATCTCTTCATCAACTGATCCGAACCAACCTGCTGCACAGCCCACAGACGCAAGCGGCTATCCAGCGGCAGCTGCTGACCAGCCAACAGACGCAAGCAGTGGGCAACAAGATGGTCCACAAGGCGACCCCGGTGGGCAAGGCGGACAACAAAGTGGTCGAGGTGGACAGCCCATGATTGACTTTGCGGTCGCTGCAGAACAACTCGGCGTGACTGAAGAAGTCCTCTTGGCTGCCTTAGGTATCCAAGAAGGGGGCATGCCACCTGGAGGCCAACCACCAGCAGGCAGACCGTAATTACAACAAATTGTCATAGAGATTGGGCCAATTTTCAAGATTGGTCCAATCTGAAACCTAATCAGCGAAATATTCAAAAAACAAAATGATTTTCATATCAAGGTAATCAAATGAACAAAGTAAAACAAAACTATTACGTAGATACCATCATTGGTACTGCATTTCTATTCACAGCAATTAGTGCGCTCGTCTTTCTGATTCCAACAGGTTGGATTAATTTTTCAGTTAGCACAACGCCAACTGTTCTCGGCGTAGACTTCGGTGTATGGCAGTTTCTGCACAAGTGGGCGGGTATCGCCATGCTGATCGGCGTGGTTGTCCACCAACTGCTGCACTGGAAATGGATTGTCACCATGACCAAAAAGGTGCTGCCTGGGTTCAAGCCGCCAAATCGCAAGCAAACTGAAGCACCCCAAACCAATGTGGTTTCGTAACGGAGAAATCGAATGAACACAAATCTCAAATCAACATTAAGCACAGGGCTTACCCGCCGCGATTTTCTCAGGATGACAGGGGTGACAGCAGCAGCCTTTGCGATGCCAAGTTTCCTGTCCGGGTCTGGCTATGCGGCGAATCCAGGGGTCACATCCATGAGCGCAACAGCACAAAATCAAGTCAACACAGATATATTGGTGATTGGCGGTGGAATGGCTGGCGCATTTGCGGCCGTTTCAGCTAAAGAAATGGGGCTGAACGTGACGCTAGTAGACAAAGGCACCGTCGGACGTTCTGGGGCAACCCCTTGGGCAAACACATTTTCTGTCTTTGATGAAGCACTAGGGCATGACCGGGACGAATGGATTTCTGGCGTGCGCTCAAGCAGCGAATACGTCAACAACCTTGACTGGCTGGACCAAATGCTGGATGCATCTCAAGACCGCTGGGATGATATTAACGCCTGGGGTTTGCTGGATGAGGATGTACGGCATCCCAGTCTGGTGCTGCGGGACAAGCTGGTGGATAGCGGCGTAGAACTGATTGAACGCACGATGTTGACGACTTTGTTAAAGGAAGAGGATGGAAACGGCGACGGCAATGGCCGCGTCATCGGTGCAATGGGTTTCTCCATAGACAGCGAAGAAGCCGTCGTTGTGCTGGCAAAAGCCACCATCATGTGCGCGGGCGCAGGTTCATTCAAAGCACCTGGATTCCCTATCCAATCCCTCACCTCTGATGGTGACGCCATGGCCTATCGCGCAGGCGCAATCATCACCGGCAAAGAGTGGATCGATTTTCACTGGACATCGGCTGAAACCCCGGCCTCCTGCTGGAACCAGTGGTCCGGCATGTGGGATTCAGGTATTGGCAAAACCGATAGTGTCTTCACAAGCGGAATGACCCTCGACAGTGCGTTTGCCATTCACACAGGTGATACCTCCTTGGCTATGACTGGTGGCGGCCCAGAAGCAGGTGGCCCACCGGAAGGTGACATGCCAGAAGGCGATCGCCCATCTGGACCACCGCCAGGTGAAGAAGGGGATGGTGAAGCGCCATCCCGACCCGGCCAAAGCAGCGGGGAACAAGTGCTGGGTGCGGCAACCGGTTTGGGCATTCACAAAGCAGAGGGCATCTGGCCAACCACGATGCAAGGGGCATGTAATGTGCCCGGTTTGTTTGCTGCGGGAGATGGACTGGCTTCTATGCTGTGTGGCTCCAGCTATGTCGGGCTTGGCTTTTCGCTGACCGCTTCGGCCACGCAAGGGGTCACGGCTGGTCAGAGTGCGGCCGAATACGCCCAGCAAATGGCTGCCCCCACACTTTCAGATGACAAGATCGCCAGCGTACAAACGGCAATGTTTGCACCCCGCGAACGCGAAAGTGGATTTTCTCCAGCCTGGGTAACACAGGTCATGCAAAACGCGATGTTCCCTTACTTTGTGCTTTTTGTGAAGCAGCAGGACCGGCTGGAAGCCGCTTTATCGACAATCACCTTTTTGCGCGAAACCATGGTGCCTCGGCTCACGGCCAAGGATGCACATGAATTGCGTCTGGCGCATGAAACAGAAAACATGCTCTTGAATGCCGAGATGAAATTGCGTGCATCCTTATTCCGCACCGAAAGTCGCGGAACACATTACCGGGAAGATTACCCTGCCCGTGATGATGATGCGTGGCTGGCCTGGGTCTTGCTGCAAATGGATGAAAACGGCCAGATGAGTGTGACCAAAGAAGCAATTCCCGACGAATGGAAGCCCGATATGAGTGTGCCATACGAAGAACGGTACCTCAATCGTTTTCCTGGTGAACTAGAATATTTGGGTCTTGCGTAGGAAAGCATTTCAGCTAGTCAGCTAGTCAGCAAAGAAGCTGATTAGCTGACTAGCTTTAAGGAGTAAATAAAATGGCTATCTCATTAATTGATCCCCGCACTTGCATTGGCTGCGAAACTTGTGTGGATACCTGTCCGACGGACGTGATTCGGATGAATAAAGAAACTGAACACGCTGTGATTATGTATCCAGAAGAGTGCCAAATATGCAATATGTGCGTCAACTTCTGCCCGGTGGATGCAATTACCGTCACAGAAGAAAAGTATATGCCTATCCTCACTGCCTGGGGATAGATGAAAAACGATACAGGTCTGGAATACATCGGTGAACGGAATCAGCAAATGGGGGATGGTGGCTTTATTTTGCAGCTAACCGACATGAGTACAGGTGATGTAGTTGCGGTTTCCAATGCGGATTGGGCTTGCACAGTCATTCATGAAGCGCCTTTGGATAAATCTTGTGAAGATGAGTCAAATCCGGTGGCTGGCACGGCTCCTTGTGACTTTGTTGATTTGGGGGCCAGATTTGGAAACCAACAACACAATTTTGTGTCGCATGACGGTTGCGGCTCCATAAAATCCACTTGGTTATAACATGAACAACAAAGAGCCTGGTTCACTAAGATACGTGTATCAGGCTTTTTTGATTGATGGGTAGTAACGGCCGTTTCTCCAAAGCACCCTACGATCAAGAAGGCGGCGATTAAGCGCATTTCTGCAACCTTATGTATGCAAAATCGTAGATTAACCAGAATTTAATCGTTCAATTGCTTTCATAAAATCAGGAGGATCCCCAATGAATGCAAGCAAAAAATCCGCAAGAATGGCAGGTTTCCTGTATTTAATTTATATTGTCGTACACGTCCTCGCGGATGTGATTGGTCGTTCGAACATCATCGTTTACGAAGATGCAGCGGCAACAGCCCAAAACATCATGGCTTCTGCGTGGCAGTTTCGGATTGGTTTTATAGGCGATCTAGTCGCGGCTGTGTTATTTCTTTTGGCGGCCTGGGCTTTATATGCGTATTTGAAACCGGTTAATAAAAACCTGGCTTTGCTGTTTTTGTTATTAAACCTGGGTGGGGTTGCTGTCCAATGTTTTAGCGATCTTTTTCTAATTGGCAGCCAGATGATTTTGAATGGTGGTGAATATTTAGACGTGTTCCAGATTGAGCAACGACAGGCGCTGGCCATGTTGTTTTTGCATGTTTACCACAACGGGTTCATGGCTGCCCAAATATTTTATGGGGCATGGCTGTTTCCACTTGGTTATTTGGTTTACAAATCAGGTTTTCTTCCCAAAGTGTTGGGCATTGTGTTGATGACCCATTGTGTATTTTGGTTAATGACTTTTCTCCAATTCTTCCTGTTCCCGAGCTTTGAGGCTATTATCTATGTCAGCTATCCACTTGGATTTATTGCTGAATTTGGGCTTGGCTTGTGGTTGTTGGTGATGGGTGTAAGGAAGCAGCAGCCAACGCGAGTTGCGATTGGTTAGAATTAGAGTTGGGATAAAGAAGAGAGAGGGGAAACGGCCGTTTTCCCCTTCGTCTTTTCAAACCAGACAACAGGAAACGGCCGTTTCCTGTTGAAAAATCAAAAATTGAAGGAGCACTGCGCAGTGAAAACAATCGGATTATTAGGCGGCATGAGTTGGGAAAGTACGGCTCTGTATTATCAATGGATCAATGAGCTTGTAAAAGAAAAGATGGGGGGCTTGCATTCGGCAAAAATCGCGATGGTCAGTCTCGATTTTCAAGAAATCGAAGATTTACAGCATCGAAGTGAATGGGAAGCATCAGGGGAAATCTTAAGCAAAGCAGCACAGCAAATTGAAGCGGCTGGCGCAGATTTTTTGCTCATCTGCACAAATACCATGCACAAAGTGGCTCCTCAAGTTGAAGCCGCGATCAACATCCCACTGCTGCACATTGCCGATGCCACCGCAGACGAGATTAAGAAGCAAGGCATCAACACAATAGGTTTGCTCGGCACGAATTTCACCATGGAACAGGATTTTTATGCGGGTCGATTGTCAGAAAAGCACGGGTTGCAGGTGTTGATTCCAAATCAACGTGATCGGGAAATTGTGCATCGCGTCATTTATGATGAGTTGGTGTTGGGGAATGTCAACGAAGCATCCCGAAACGAGTACCTGCGGATCATGGCGCAATTGCAGGACGAAGGAGCTGAAGGGGTTATTGAAGGCTGCACAGAAATCGTGATGCTAGTGCAGCAAAAGCATACGACGATTCCATTGTTCGATACGACGGCAATTCACGCCAAGAAGGCTGTGGAGATGGCTTTGGAGTGAGGGTATGGGGTAAACGGCCGTTAGCATAACTTTTTCAAGATGTCGTAAGACTGTCGGCTAACTGTCAGCAGAGAACCGTAAAATTTGCATCGTATTTATGGTATTTTTTAGAAAATATAAATGCCTCCGATATAAGGTCAAAAACAAAATGAAAATTAATGCTGATTTAGTTGTAAGGTTGAGAAAAGAAAAAGCTTGGTCTCAAGAAAAACTAGCAAATGCATCTGGCTTAAATGTCAGAACAATACAACGAGTTGAAAAGGAGGCATCAGCTTCGCTGCATTCGAAAAAAGCACTGGCTTCAGCGTTAGAAATTCCTGTTCAAGACCTAGATTTCGAGGAAAATATCATGAAGCCCTGCCCTTTATGTAAATCAGATGATATCTATCAATATAAAGAGTATTTTCAATACAGTGGTGTCGGGGAAGAATTGCTTCCGAAACTTGGCAAAGGAATGTTTGGCACGGCAACGATATGTCCATTTGTGTGCGCTGAATGTGGCTTTATACGGTTAATGGCATCTAGTGAAGTTCGTGATAGGTTGGTGCAATCGGAACATTGGAAAAAAATATAGGTTCTAACAATACCTTCCACCAGATTCGGTGCTATATACCTCTTTGGTGAAGGCGATATTAAACCCTCAAAATATTCATCCATTGGTGTAGGGAGAAACGGCCGTTTCCCCCCACACCCTCTGTAATACCCTCCTTTTAATTCCATCTATATCAACTCTTTATAAGTTCACAACTAAATCTAAACATGCTTTCCTTACTATTGGGTCACTTGTTGAGTGAACCGTAATCGTTTGTTGCGGTTTGCTCATAAGGAGGTTGGTGAGAAACGGCCGTTTTACACGCCCCTCCTACCTCTACAAACTAGGGTAAACGCATACTTCGCCGAGGCGTAAACGCCACGGCTACGAAATGCAAGGCCCTTTGGGCCTCATATCTCAGCCCTGGAAGGGCTTCCATCTCGTAGCCGGATGGCTTATGGAGGTTAAATAATTAATCAGGTAATAGAAAAACCACGAATTTTGTCCTGTCATTCCTGCGAAGGCAGGAATCTACTCGACTCAATTTGGATTCCTGCCTTCGCAGGAATGACAAGTTCTCTATTACTGTTTTATTTTCTTAACCTTCATCAGACCGAG
>QQUD01000247.1 GCA_008501785.1 Chloroflexota bacterium | reverse complement strand
TAGAGTGACCATTTAATTCGATGCCTGGAATGTTATCTTGTCAGCCTAACCACAATTGATCGCGCAACTGTGTAAGTCGGGCAACTTCACTTGACATTTCCTTTTTGGCAATGTCTAAAGCAGCACCAAATCCAACAATACTTGGCACATTCAGCGTACCTGAACGCATATTGCGCTCATGGCCACCCCCATGAATTTGTTCTGCAATCCCCACCCGTGGGCGGCTACTCCGAACATATAAGGCACCAACACCTTTTGGTCCATATATTTTGTGTGCCGACATGGAAAGCAAATCAATATTCATTGCCTGCACATCAATCGGAATGTGTCCTACAGCCTGTGTTGCATCGGTATGAAAAAAGACGCCATGTTCACGAGCTATTCGGCCTATCTCGGTTAAGGGAGCCAACACTCCAATCTCATTGTTAGCGGCCATGATTGTGATGAGTACCGTATCAGTACGAATTGCCTGACGTACATCATCTGGATTGATGAGTCCATCTTGATCCACTGGCAAATAGGTGACTTCCCAACCTTGCTCTTCTAAATAATGGCAACTGTCTAAGACGGCTTTGTGTTCGGTTACACAAGTGATGATATGCTTGCCTTTGTCTTGATACTTTTGGGCAACGCCAATGATGGCCAAGTTATCTGATTCAGTTGCCCCACTGGTAAAGATGATTTCACGGGGTTTGGCATTGATAAGGCTGGCAATCTGACTACGCGCTTTCTCGACAGCTTGATTCGCTTCAGAACCAAAGATATGGTCAATACTGGCTGCATTCCCGGGCATCTCTGTAAAATAAGGTAACATCGCGTCTACCACTCGCTGATCAACAGGCGTTGTGGCGTGATGATCCATATAAACTGGATAACGAGATAAGCCTTCAGGGATTCCCATTAATCCCCAATCTCCTCAACTTTGTGTTGTCGCTCTTGAGATCTGGTTACTAAATCGCCAATATCTTCCAATTTGCGTAGACGTTGTGACAAAAGCAGAACGCCTCGTGATAGATGTGCTTTAAATTGGCCTTCTAAGTCAGCGTCAGGATCCAAGCCATCATTTACAAGCCGTTCTTTCAACAATGCAAAAAAGTAACTATCCCACTGTCCTGTTAATGTATAACGATTGAACTCACGTGCCTGCGTATCGCTGTAAAGGCGTTCATCAGGAATCCCAGGTTCTTCCAAAGATAAACAAAACCCAATGCGACAAGAAAGATTAGGGGTTAGTCCTGTTCGAGATTTTAACAAGCTCAATCGATGGGCAACATCATCATTCACATAAATTCGTTTAAGCGACATGATCATTCCCCTTCTTCACCAAAACATGAACCCCATTTGGTGAAATCAGTGAGCTAATCTTTTTTGCATCCGTTAGTTTAGGAACGGTTCGCTGTTGATTTGGGTCAAAATCTAATTGGTATATACGTGCTGTATGGGGGGCGACTTGGTTCAATAAACCTTTTTCGACTTCAGCATCAGTTGCCAACAACACAACCTGATTGCTCACCTGAGGCAAAAAAGTAGAGATAAGTCGCTTACGATGTACATCATCTAATCGAGCCATAGGTGTATCAACAATCAAAGGCAGTTGCCTATTACTTACCTGCCGTAATGCTTGTAACAAGGCCATCACATACAGTTGTCTTTCTCCCGCTGAAAAGTCACCAATACCTAGAGGACGGCCATTTGCACTAATCAATTTCACTTGAAATGTTTCTACATCAATATGAGCTTCAGCTAACAAGTGCTCTTTTTGGCAAATGGCATTGAAATTTTGAACTAAGAAATCACCAAGATTCTGTAAGCGTTGGCGAGTTAAAGCATCCTGATAAGTGCGTAACACTAGCTGACTCCGCCCGGCTAAATCAAGTTGCCGGTCTGTACTTTGTGCCTCTTGCAACATTTTAGCAGCCCCATCTCTTTCCCGCTCTTTTTCTTCTTGACGATATCTAATGATTCCGATCTCTTTTTCTAACGCAGTTTGCTGCTCCACTAAAGCTTTGAGTTGTTTTTCGAGAGATTCTATTTTCTTATAGAAAGGTGCTAATAATTCATCATCAGGAGCGCGGTGCAAATCAGCATCAACTCGGCGCTTTTCCTTTCGCAGACTCCGAAGCTTGTCACTTAATTGTATTGTCTGCTCAGGGGCTGATGAAGTTGCCGTGTAGATCCAATTTTGTAGTTTTTCCTGTTCAGGTTGTGCTAGATGATGTAAAAGAGAATCATTTGAAACTTGATAGTTGGGGCCATCTACTTTTAAGACCTGAAGCAGGCGACGAACAACAACATCCTTTGTTTCATCTGAGATATCTACCTCTTGCCAAAACGTATCTTTTTCAATTTCAGCCCGTGCGCTTATAATGCGTTCTTCCCATAAAGCTTCAGCTGAATCTTTTTGCTGAGTTTGCTTTTCTTCACGTAAACGGTTTTTTAATTGTTTGGACAGTTTAGGTGTCAATGCAAAGGGGAGAAGTTCACCGGCGAATTCGCGCAGCTCAGTAGCACATTCGTCAATCTCTTTTTCTACAATTCGCTGCCTTTCTTGCAATGTTGCCCGACGAGCAGCGTAAGTTCCCCCTTCCGCTGCAAGCGTTTGTTCTGCTTTGTTCAATGAATCTCGAAGCTCACTTTCTTTAGCAGACAGGGTAGCTGCTTCTTCTGTTTTTTCGTTTAATTTTGCTTCAATCTTATCTAGCTCAGTTTGCTGTTCTAAGATTGCTTGGCGAAGGGATTCCAAGCGACGGCTGCCACCCTTCTGACGCAGGAAATAATCCAAATCACGGTGCAGTCGATTCACTAAATCTAGGCCGAGTAAGCGGCGAATTGTCTCTTCTAACAATGCCTCATACTGCTCTGGGCTGGCTAAAGTATCAAGTTGTTCTGCATCAAAAAAGATAACGGAATTAACTCCAGGAGGAATTAGATCGTTGAGCCATGTTTGATAATCTTCTTTGTCAATTTCAGGAGATACCCCATCTTGTAAAACAATGAGGTTTTCATCAACCGTTTCCCCTCGCCGTTGCCATTGACGTTCAATCTGCACCCGCATGGGTTTTCCAGATATAGTAAAAGTACAACTTAAGATGACGCTGCTATTTTCACTCAAAAACAATCCATCAGATTCTGGATGTCGATGAAATTTTGCCAATAGAAAATCATTATATTGACGTTGACTAACCCGTGTGCCTAAAGCTAATGAGCAATGTAAGGCCAACGACTTCGCCTGACAAAGTGTGCTTTTCCCTGCCC
>QQUD01000964.1 GCA_008501785.1 Chloroflexota bacterium | reverse complement strand
AGATGCAGGTGAAGAACTATTACATGTTCATGCTGCTGTTGGAAACGGGCATGTTGGGCGTGTTCCTGGCGCAGGATTTGTTCCTGTTTTACGTGTTCTGGGAATTTACGCTGGTGCCGATGTATTTCCTGATTGGCATTTGGGGTGGCAAGAACCGCGTTTATGCAGCCATCAAGTTCTTCCTCTACACGATGGCAGGTTCGCTGCTAATGCTGCTCGGTATTTTGTACATGGGCATCACGAACGGGACGTTTTTGCTACCAGATTTGATTGCAGGTCGGGAATTGTTTGCTGATGTGCAAAATTGGCTGTTTATCGGCTTTGCGATTGCATTTGCGATTAAAGTGCCGATTTTCCCCTTCCACTCCTGGTTGCCGGACGCACACACAGAAGCGCCAACAGCCGGTTCTGTAATTCTGGCAGGTGTTTTGCTGAAGATGGGTACGTATGGCTTCATTCGCTTCAATTTGCCACTGTTCCCAGGGGCATCAGTTGAATACGCTAAACCGATTGCAGTGCTGGCGATTATTGGCATTATTTATGGCGCGATTGTGGCGTTTGCTCAGACAGATGTGAAGAAGCTGGTTGCTTATTCCAGTATTAGTCACCTTGGTTTTGTGATGCTTGGTATTTTCTCGCTGAATGAGGCGGGAATTCAGGGTGCGATTTTGCAGGGTGTGAATCATGGGATTAGCTCTGGCGCATTATTCTTCATTGTCGGTATCATTTATGAACAGCGACACACGCGTAAGATTTCAGAGTTTGGTGGTGTTTGGACTGTGATGCCGGTGTATGCGGCAACGACATTGATTGTGGTGCTGTCGAGCATGGGCTTGCCCGGGCTGAATGGCTTTGTGGGCGAGTTCACGATTTTGCTAGGCTCGATGGGCGCGACAGATGCATATGGCGCAAGTGCCTGGATTTTCACTGCGTTTGCGACGACTGGTGTGATTTTAGCGGCCGTTTACCTGCTCTGGATGTTCCAACGGGTCTTTATGGGGCCGCTGGACAATGAAGAAAATAAGAAACTGGTTGATTTGAACCCGCTGCAATTAACGGTCATGATTTCCTTTCTGGTTTTCATTATTTGGATTGGCGTGGCTCCGTCTGGATTCTTTGGTTTGATGGACAGCTCGGTTGCAGATTTGGTAACTGATATTTCGAATGCGGCACAATTTGTTGTGCGCTAATTGTTTCTCCAATAAAAATGCAAATCTCCCACAGGGTCTAATGTGAAACGTTAGATAACCTGTGGGAGTTTTTTCTTTGTTAATCTTACATAGTTGACTTGTTTCATATTATTTTGCACAATGTTGGTTCTGTTACTAGTCGATAACAATCTGTCAAAAGCCAGCATTTTGGAAGTACAGGTATGAAACCAACCGAAACGGTTTATTTTGTTCACATAAGTGATTCCCACATTGGACCATCTCCGGAATATGCGCGACATGGTCATCTCCCTTTGCCTTGTGCCAAGAAAGTTGTTGATGTGATCAATTCGCTGCCCGTGCAGCCAGATTTTGTGATGCACACAGGTGATGTGGTCACCAATCCAGATGGGCCTTCTTATAAATTGGCAAAAGAGACGTTTGCCGGGTTGAAGGCACCTATTTATTATGTGACTGGTAATCATGATACATCCCGCGACATTCACCGCAGCCTGCCGATGGGACCCAAAGCACTCTTGTCGATGGATCCAGATGTGTTGTCTTATGCATTTGAGGTGAAGGGGTATCGTTTTTTAGTGATTGATGCAAGGGGGCCGGATGAGATTGACCCTCATGGTATGCTCTCCGACACGCAGCTTGATGTTATTAGGCGAGAAGCAACACCGGAGGGGCCACCTTTGGCTGTGTTTACGCATTATCCGGCGAATTTATTGGATTCGACGTGGATGGATGCGTATATGTTGATTATTAACCGGGAGAAACTGCATGAGGCACTGCTGCCAGCCCGGGAACGGCTGCGTGGTGTGTTTTATGGGCATGTGCATCAAAATATGCAAACGATGCGGGATGGTATGTTGTATGTGGCTGTGTCGAGTACGTTTGCACAGTTTACGGCGTGGCCGACGGATGTGAAGACTGGTTTTGATCCGGGGCATCCGCCGGGGTTTAATTTTGTGCATTTGATGCCGGAGCAGACGATTATTCATCAGCATGTGTTTGAGAGACCTGAAGCAACAATGGATTAAGAGAAGGCAGCAACGGATAAGAGAAGGCAACAACGGATTTAGAAAGAAACGGATAGGAAAGAGAAAAGTTAATGAGTGTATTAAAGGTGCGTGGGGTTTGCCCGCATGATTGCCCGGATAGTTGTGGGGTGGTGAGTGAGGTGGAAAACGGCCGTATTACCCGTTTCTACGCCGATGCGAATCATCCAATCACAAAAGGGTGGTTGTGTGCCAAAGTTCGGCCGTATCCCGACCACGTGTATCATCCTGATAGATTGTTGTATCCGCTGCGGCGGGTTGGTAAGAAGGGGGGTGGCGTTTGGGCACGCATCAGTTGGGAAGCGGCGATTGGTGAGATTGGTGAGCAATGGCGTGACATTATTGCGCGATATGGTGCTGAAGCCATTTTGCCATACAGTTACAGTGGCACCCTTGGAATGGTGCAGATGGGCGTGAGCAGCGCTCGCTTGTGGAATCGGTTGGGAGCCAGCCAATTGCAGCGTTCTATTTGTGGTGCAGCGGGGGAACATGCTGTTGATGGGACATTAGGCGTTAGGCATACCCAAGCGTATGAAGATGTAGCGCACAGCCGGTTGGTAATTGTGTGGGGGCATAACCCGGTGAGTACGGCTCCTCATTTCATGCCCCATTTGCAGGCGGCGCGTAAAAATGGATGTCAACTGGTTGTGATTGATCCGCGCCGGTCGCGGACGGCGAAAATGGCGGATTGGCATGTCACGATTCAACCGGGCACGGATGGTGCATTGGTGCTGGGAATGGCGCATGTGCTGGTGTCAGAAAATTTGCATGATGCTGCATGGCTGGAAGCGCATACAGTGGGCTGGTCGCAGCTTCGAGAGCGGTTAGTGGAATTTACACCGGAGCATGTTGCTGATTTGACTGGTGTAGCGGCTGATGATGTTGTGAAGTTGGCACGAATGTATGCTGGCACAAAGCCAAGTTTGACAAAAGTTGCGGCTGGTTTGCAGCGAAATCACAATGGGGGGCAAACTGTGCGGGAGCTTTGTGCGCTGCTCGCGATGACAGCGCAATATGGCGTGCGAGGCGGCGGGTTGGCGTACAG
>QQUD01000999.1 GCA_008501785.1 Chloroflexota bacterium | reverse complement strand
GAACTTGTCATTCCTGCGAAGGCAGGAATCCATGACGTAGTCGAGTAGATTCCCGCCTGCGCGGGAATGACAGGGCCACATTTTGTAGTTTTCTATTACCTGATTATTTATTTAACTTCCATAAACAGGTTTCCAAAGCTTAGACGTCGAATTCATTCGATGTCGTTGGCCGTTTGCGGCTTCCGTTAAGCTCTTAAATAATCCCAACATCGCTGGAACTTCGACAATTAAGTTCTCTGGATGCCACTGCACGCCCACAGCAAAGGGGTGTCCAGGTACTTCAATACCTTCAATTAAACCATCGGGCGCAACGGCCGTACCCACCAACTCCGGCGCTAAATTCCGCACACCTTGATGATGCAAGCTGTTTACCTCAATTTCAGTCTGTCCCAAGCAGTGAGCCAAACGAGAATCAGACGTCACTTCCACAGAATGGGCCAAATGTGTGCGAGGGAATGTCACATAATAATCATGACACATTGCATTTGGCACCAGGTCAGCAATATCTTCCCACAGCGAACCACCCAATGCCACATTTAGCAATTGATGCCCTCGGCAAATAGCCAGTAGTGGTTTTTCCTGTTGGATAGCTTGACGCGCCATGAAAATTTCTACACGGTCCCGGTCTGGATTGATGTCTCGCATGGTTTCGTGACGCTGCCCGTGATACATTTCTGGATTAATATCACCACCACCAGGCAGCAAAACACCATCAACTCGGTCTAATATCGCCAACAATTCATCTTCAGTTGCACCAAGCGGAACCAGCAAAGGAATGCCACCCCCTTCTCGAATCGCTTCAATGTACGCTGGCATAAGACCCATCATTTCAATCGGAGGGGTTTGGTTAACTGGTTTGTGGTAGGTTGTGCAGGCGATTAACGGCCGTTTTCCCAATGTTTGCAATGATGCCATAATGCGAAACCTCATTCATCAAGTAGTGCAGAAAGCAAAAAAGGGTGAAAGTTCTAGGCCTTCACCCCAATAATGTCGTAAACATGTTCAATTTTAGTTGTACAGTCTAGTACTTACGTTTTTCCCGCAAACGTGCAGATTTACCGCGACGGTCGCGCAGGAAATACAGATTCGATTGACGGACAAACGCGTGGCGATGCACATCAACTTTTTCAATGCGTGGTGAATTCAACAAGAACGTACGTTCAACGCCAACACCATTAGCAGCAATGCGACGCACCGTAAAGTTACGATTGTTACCGCTGTTACGCAGACGAATGACTGTGCCACGAACAACCTGCACACGTTCGTTCCGTTTGCCAACATTAATTCGCAAATGAATCGTTACACTATCACCAACATTCAGGTCCTGTACGGATTCCTTTGGTTCATTATCAAAAGTCTTTAGTAGTAAATCAGACATGGGAACCTTCTCCAAAATTATCTTTTATTCAACCGATAACAAACGGTTGCTCTTCTCGTTATGTTTTAAATTCTTCAAGCCCGGTCAATGGGCAGCCCATTAATAATTGGACAGTCTAAAGCCATTGGGCATAAAGATAGCCCACTGAGTGGGCCAGGGACAGAACTATATCACGCAGGCAGCATTTTCGCAAGGAATTTCGAATGTAAAAATTGCTTTATTTTAAACAAAAAAAACCCCTGCAAAATGCAAGGGCTTCTTATTGTTTTAGGCTGCGGTGCTTATGCGGCCGGCTTCTTTTTCAACACGGGCAAACCGTTTTTACTTTCGGAAACCATGTACGCTTCGGGAACTGCATCGAGAGCACCATCTTTAATCTCTTTTGCGAAAAAGTAGATGGTTTGTGTACGGCCGTTTTTCAACGTTGTGTCGCGCTTGTGCAGAAAGTAGGTACGATCCTTTGAATTTGTAAAACTGAAAGCCATTTTTATCCTTCCTTTACCTATTAAAATCCAGGCTGTTCCATTGAATTTTATGAAAAATTGCGACGAAAGAACCCAGTTATTTTGAGGTCACTCGTGAAGTGACGCGATACATCTTAAAGCAACTTACTCCAGTTGGCAAGTCCTTCAAGTACTTTGACGCTCATTTTGATGGCTGTTATACTTCATTTCGCTTAAAAAATTACAATTTCAGACAATGAGAAACTCTATGCGTCTATCAAAATCTTTTGGAAAAACTTTGCGCGAGGCCCCTGCTGATGCAGAAATGGCCAGCCATCAATTACTGATTCGAGCCAACTTTGTGCGCCCCTTGGGAGCAGGCATTTACACATTCATGCCTTTTGGTTATCGTGTGCTGCGAAAAATTTGGGACATCATGGCCGAAGAAATGAATGCCATTGACGGGCAGGAAATGTGGATGCCCAATATTCATCCTGCTGCTGCGTGGCAAGCAACAGGGCGTTGGGACACAATGGATGTTCTGATGAAAGTTAAGGCAGGTGGGGGGCGTGAATATGCGCTTTCGGCTACGCATGAAGAAGTGGTTGTCGACTTAGCTCTGCGCGAAATCGAAAGCTACCGGGACATGCCCAATCTGGTGTATCACATTAGCAAAAAATTTCGCGATGAACCACGGGCGCGCGGCGGGCTGCTGCGCCTACGCGAATTCATCATGAAAGATGCTTACAGTCTGGACACCAGTGAAGAAGCATTAGACGAGTTCTACCCCAGCATGTTGCAAGCTTATTACAATATCTTCGAGCGCTGCGGCACGCCGGCTGTAGCTATCAATGCTGATGTTGGGGCCATGGGTGGTAAAACATCTCATGAATTTGTGGTGCCACACGAATCGGGTGAAGACATTTTTATTGAGGCAGAAGATGGCTCATATGCGGCCAATGTGGAAGCAGCTCAGTTTATTCGTGAAGGCGAAAAACCGGCAGAACTAGCCAATTTAACCAAAGTTGAAACACCAGATTGCAAAACGATTGCTGATGTGGCTGCATTTATTGGAGTGCCAACTAGCCAAACTTTAAAGGCTATTTTCTATTGGTGGACACCAGCGGGGATGACCGAGGAAGACGGCCGTTTCATCTTCGGACTCGTTCGTGGTGACCTAGACATCAACGAGGTCAAGTTTACCAATGCACTTGGTGGCGGTACTGTTCGACCTGCGGTTGACGAAGAAATCGTTGCTGCCGGTGCTGTTCCTGGATATGCGTCTCCCATTGGATTAGAAATTGCTAAGTCTCTTGAAGAACCGGGTATATTTGTACTCGCGGACACCTCAATTGAAGCCGGTGGCAACTTTGTAGTCGGCGCAAATGACACAGGCTATCACTACACCGGAGCCAACTATCCACGCGATCATGCCA
>QQUD01000338.1 GCA_008501785.1 Chloroflexota bacterium | reverse complement strand
CCGCCGGGGTGCGCCGGCAGCCGAGGCAGAGCGGCGGCAGGAACCAGTCGAGGGCGAGTCCGAGCGCCCGGTGGGCCAGGGCCCGACCTCGCGGCCAGATGTGCGGCGACCGGTCGGCGGTCGATGGCGGTGTGATGGCGAGGCCCTTCGTCCGTATGTTCTGACGGTGACCGGCGATGTCGGGACGGTCCCCCCGGGGCGCGGTTCCACGACGTCCGCGCCTACGACGATAGACGGATTGATCGGGGCTATACTTGCGGCCGCGAGAGGAGGTCCTTTGAAGCGATTGTTGCGTATCTCGAGTTCCGCCCCGAAGTTCCGGGCACTCCTGGTGGCCACCGTGCTGGTCACCGGGTTGCTGGTGACCGCCCCCCCGGCGGCGGCGCAGGACTACACCTGGACGCTGAGCGCCATGGGCGGCATCGGTTCGGCCATCCGCGACGGCGGCGGCTCGGAGACCGGCTTCCAGCTCGGTTTCGGGCTCCAGTTCGAGCCCAACGCCAATGTCTGGATCAAGGGCGGCCAGCTATCAGTAAATTGGTGTTTCTGATTCTAACCAGGTTGATTGCACATTTCAGTTATGGATACATCTTTTGAAAAATATGGGACGGGTTGGTCGCGTGAAGAAACGATACTTGCGCTTTACTTATACTGCCAACTACCATTTGCCAAGACAAAACGTACAACTCCAGAAGTGATCGAACTTGCGAATGTTATCGGACGTACACCGAGTGCTGTTGCCCGAAAATTAGGTAATTTTGGCCCTTTCGACCAGAATTTAGCCAAACAAGGAATTAAAGGACTCACTCACTACAGCAAGTTAGATAAACAAATTTGGGATGAGTTTAGCCAAAATTGGGACTCCTTGGTTGATCTTGCTCAGGATTTGATGTCTAGATACAAACTGGATGAACAAGATTGGTTAGAAGAATCCACAAATCTTCCCCGCAAAAATGCCTCATTACTTGTCACTGAAGTTGAAACAACAACATTGGTTAGAAAAGGGCAAGGATTTTTCCGACGCGCTGTACTGTCAAGTTACAATCAACAATGTTGCATTTGTGGTCTTGATCTGAAGCAATTGCTGATTGCAAGTCATATCGTTCCTTGGTCAGTTCGTGAGGAAACACGATTAGATCCACAAAATGGACTTTCCCTATGTGTTCTTCACGACAAACTTTTTGACACAGGTTTATTAACGCTGGATGATTCATTGAAGGTGAAGATTTCACATAATGTTAATTCATCAACCTCAAATGTCACTCAGCAGCTGATTCTTGCATATCAAGGAAAACTTATTCTCTTACCAACAAGATTTGTACCTAAATCTGAGTATTTAGATTGGCATCGCCAGAATGTATTTGTCATGTAAATGGTATCGAGAAAATGCTAACTCGCAATCAAACAAAATCCATTATCCTGAAGCGGCTTCAAAATGTAGCATTAGATGGCGTCACACTTAATGATATTCCAGAGATTATGGAACACCCGGAAATTGATGATTCTTATGACAGAATTGTTGACACACGTATTTGGAAACGTCGAGTTAGAGAACTTCAAAGAGGTGGGTGGTGGATTGTTAGTTGTGCAGCGTTGTCAGCAATGCAATCTGAAGGCGAATTTGATGGAGATTTATTCTCTAATTCTAAAGAGAACACCAGTCGCTATGTTTTATTAAGTAATGAAGTTGACCGTTATGCACCCTATCGTTGGCATGTCGCAAAAGATATTAAGAAAAAATCAATTAGTATCAATGACAAAATTATTGAATATATGTGGGAAACTGTAGGATGTTTGGTTACATGCGAGGAATTACGTTATCTTGCTAATAACAGAACTGACTGGGCTCGTCGCGTACGTGAATTACGAACAGAACTTGGTTGGCCCATAGTCACCAAAAATTCCGGTAAACCTGATTTACCAATTGGAATTTATTTTTTAGATCAAAATCGTCCAAGCCCCTTTAATGACAATAACATACCTGATCCCGTTCGCCGTGAAGTTCTCCGACGTGATGATTATAAATGTAAACGTTGCGGTTGGACACATTCACTTTGGAATCGTTCTGACCCGCGACATTTGGAACTTCACCACATAGAAGCACATGTATCAGGTGGTGAAAATATTGAGGCAAACTTAATCACTCTTTGTACGGTTTGCCACGATCTTTGGCATGGTGAAGAACAAAATTGGCAAAACAGGTTTTATGATTGGTTAAGCCAATAGCAAAGTTTTAGGGCCAAAGTGCTTGCTAACAAATCAATGCACGCGAATTGCTACCGCCCGTTTTTGTGAAGATTATTTGCCAGCAAAGAAATGGATAATTGTAGCGACATTGGCCAACCCGCAATCGCGTGATTTCAAGCGTTGGGCCGTTTGACTGGCTTGGTTTATTAGAATTTTATGTGTCAGTAAAAAATTTTGATGAAAAAAGTATTCAGAGTTCTGAAATACATTGTTGTATTACTTGTAATTTTTGGAGTAGCTTGGGGTATCTGGTATGCCTATGTGATAGGCATTAGTGGATTTACTAGCAAGACACTTTGGGACTGGATGGAGTTATTAATAATTCCGGCAGTATTAGCTGTTGGCGTATGGTGGCTTAACAAAAACGAGAAACAAACAGAAAGAGAGATTGCCACCAAAAGAGAAGAAAATGAACGTAAAATTGCGTTGGACCGACAACGGCAAAATGCTTTGGAATCATATTTTGATCGGATGACAGATTTGCTTCTAGAAAAAGGATTACGTAATTCGAAGGAGGGCGAAGAGGTTCAAATAATTGCCCGAACTCTAACGTTAACTGTACTTAGACAATTAGATGCTAACAGATGTGGTCAATTATTGAGATTCTTGTATGAAGCCGACTTAATTTCGTCAGATCGCAAAATTGATTTGAGTACAGCCGACTTTAGTTCAGTTGAGTTATCTTGGGTAGATTTAAGCAGAGTTGATTTGAGTGGTGTCAAAATGACGGGTGCAAACTTACGGCATTCCGACTTATCTAATGCAAACCTAAGTGAAGCAGACCTCAGCAAAGCAATATTGACAGATGCAACACTGACCGATACCCTTTTAACTGGCACTGTACTGGAAGAGGCTGATTTAACATTTGCAGATTTAGACGGAGCTTTCAGTACCGTATACCCCTTCATTTTGACAAAGGTAAAAAAAGTTATCTAAAGGACGACGTGTGCAAAAGAAGATGGGTCAGGCCAGGTCAGCAAAGGAGGTATCGGCAAACATTTCTTGAGTAAAC
>QQUD01000788.1 GCA_008501785.1 Chloroflexota bacterium | reverse complement strand
TCTGGATCCCACGGGGGTTCCTGTTCGATACTACCTTGAATGTAAAGATGTTCACCATTCGTATCGACATCTTCAAACAGCGCTAAAATTTCTTCATCACTGCCATCTTGCATGAGTGAGTTACCTAACCCATCAGAAACGGCAGACATTGCCCGCAAGAACAAGGTAATCGGTACGGTACGCTTGCGATTGAATTTAACGGTAATGTAGTCTGTTTTCCGCGTTTCAAATTCCATCCAGGCACCGCGATCAGGAATGAGTTTCCCCATTGCCAATGGACGGCCTGTGGCACGCTCTTCTTGAATTTCAAAATAAGCACCTGGGGAGCGAATCAACTGACTGACAACCACGCGCTCGGTTCCATTGATGATGAAGGTACCTGACGGGGTCATCAACGGAAAATCACCCATGAAAATATCTTGCACAATGGGCTGGTCCAGGTCGGTGCTGTAAAGCATGGCTTTTACATTGAGGGGAGCCGCATAGCTCATATCACGCTCAACGCATTCTTCCACGCTGTATTTTGGTTCGCCAAACCAATAATTTAAATCAAAGCCTTCGACTTCTGGTAAATTGCAAGGAAAGTACAGTTTCAAATCACCATTAAAACTGATAATCGGTGAAATCTCATGGAACAGTTCGGGTAAGCTTTCTTCTGTGAATTGATGAAATGAGTCTAATTGTACATCGATCAGCCTCGGCAATTCGAGCGGATCGGTCATCCGTGCATAATTTCTAATTGGATTTTTCGCCATTTACTATCCTTGCTCCCTATTTTTACAATTGCATCAAGGTGCGTTTGTTTGAAAAGGTTGGCAGTTACCGCAAACAAGGGGTGCAACGGTCGGTTGCACCCCTTGCGACATTATTTCTTGCCATTTTACACGTTATCTCTGCTTTAATGCTCGAAAATTTAGATAACGCTCACAAAATGCGAACAAACATTATATCAATGCGAAATCAAGCTGTCAAATCTTGATATACTGACTCAATGCGTTTACCAGCCTGGTTCCAACTGTAGTGTGATACGGCCCGTTGTCGCAACTTGTTCCCCAAAAATTGGCGTCGTTCCGAATTGTGCAATAAGGCGCGAATGGCCTCGGTGAGACAGGCAATATCACCTAAGGGTGCATAGACTCCCCATTGATCTAAATATTCGCGATGAACGGGGGAATCATAGGCAACGACGGGTTGGGCTAAGGCCATGTAGTTAAGTAGTTTGCCACTTCCTTCAGTTGTGGACATTTTGGGAGCAACGGCTATATCTCCAATTGAGAGATATGTTGGGGCATTTTGGTACATCACTTTGCCAGTGAAGGTCATCATTTCGGCAACACCACGGCTTACGGCCATGTGTTGATAATGCTGTACGTTTGGGTACCCCATGACGAGGAAGTGTACTTTTTCTTGGACTTGTTTGAGGCGAACGGCCGTTTCTATCAAATGCGGCACCCCCTGATAATCTGTTAACAAGCCTAAATAAGCGACCACTAAATGATCTTCAGGAATGCCGTATTGCTGCCGCAACCTCTTTTTTTCTTCATCAGATATTTGGCTCGGATCAAAACGATGGGTGTCCGCACAGTCGGGTAACGGATAAATTCGTGATTCGGGCACATCAAATTCTTTATTGAGAATGGTTTTCGCACGAATGGAGCTGGTTAGCACTGCATGGGACAACCGCCGATTGATAAACCGTTCTAAACGATGGACGATAGGGTAAAAACGGCCGTCTCTACTCAAAAAGTTATGATCTACCATCTCGGCCGTTAAACTGCCCTGAAAATCAAACACCAACGGCACCTGCAACAATCGTGATAATACACCGCCAATGAGCGCACCCTCATGCATATGACCATGAATCACATCGGGGCGAACATGAATTCCTTCAATCAAAGATTGCACAGACAGGTAAACATCAAATGCGATTTTGTGACGGGATGAACCAACTTCATAATCGGTACGCCAGGGAAGCGGTGCGGTACGGCGAATATCGAAACCGGGAATATCGTCTCCCTTATAATAGGTAACGATGGTCACTTCGTGCTCGAGTTCTTGCAGAGCACGGGCTTCTTCATAAATGCGTATGTGGCCCCCATATTCACTAAAAAACGAGGTGGGCGCAATCATCAGGATGCGAAACGGCCGTTTTCCTTTACTCATCCTTATCCTTTTTGAATCGATCCGTGACCATGGTTCCCAGCATCTGTTCCGTGAAACTCTGATTCGGAATATGCGTTGTTTTCATTTCCGCCCAATCATTCTTTTCACGTTGGCGCAGCCATTGTTGCCATTCTCCCTGCAACTCTTCCAGGTAAGCAGTTAACAGTTGCCCTTCATCATCATAAATCCAGCGCCGCATTTGCTGCAATTCACCCATGACCGCGTCTAGCCAGCGCAGCGTTGCTGCTTTGTTGGTCATGGCCGTATCAACCGCATCAACGCTTGTTGCCAGTGGCGATGTACTCACACTAAACGGCAAACCGGCCAGCCGCAGCATATCACGCCAGCCAGTCGATTTGTGCAGCGCACCAAATACAGCCGCAGCCAGTAAACCAGGCATTGTTTCTGTCCCCTGTGACAATTGATCATACTCATCAGGATCAACAAAGTAAGGAGTCGCACCGAGAATCAGACCAAAGTTAACGGCCGTTTCCACTGCCTGCGGGTCTACATCGGCGGATGGGACCATGCAGAAGACGCTTTTACGGAACAGATCGGCGTCGGCTGTTTCAATTGCAGAACGGCCGTCTGCCAACGAATCTGCATTGAACAACGGTACGGCACCGATGTAATGCCCACTTGTCACATATTGTTTAGCCCAGTTCAGTCCAGCTCGTTTTTGGCTAGTTAGGTCGATGATCACCGTATGTTCCTGCAAATCTTTGCCGATAGCTTGTAATGTCAACTCTAATTCTGAGTGTGGCACAGTCACCACCAAAATGTCAGCCTTCATTGCTGCATTAATCATATTCCATTCGGTCTTATCAACTGCACCGACCACATCTTTGGCATCGCGCATAACGGCCGTATCTCTATCATGCCCCACAATGGTCACTTCAAGATTTGACTTTTTCAGAGCCAATCCAATGGAAGCCCCGACACGATTTAAACCAATAATCGAGATTGTTTGTGTTTTCATAAGCTTTTATTTTTGGAGGTTTTGCCGCAGCGGGCGCTGCGGGTGCGGAGGATTATGGAAAAGATAGGACACAGATTTTCACAGATGTACACGGATCTTATTTGATTTGTTTTCCCCC
>QQUD01000487.1 GCA_008501785.1 Chloroflexota bacterium | reverse complement strand
GTGTGCCGGTTATGCACGCGGGCAGCGATTTGCTGCGCTCGAAGTCGCTGGATCGGGACAGCTTTAACTCGGGTGATTGGTTTAACCGGTTAGACTTCACGTATCAGGCGAATAACTGGGGTGTGGGGCTGCCGGTGGCTGGCAAGAATCAGGACAACTGGGGCATCATGGCTCCCTTGTTGGCAAATCCAGATTTGATGCCCGAGGCAGGCGACATCGAGTTGATGGCTGCGCTTTATCAGGATTGGCTGGCAATTCGTGACAGCTCTGAACTGTTCAGATTGGAAACTGCGGTTGACGTACAGGAGCGTGTTGTTTTCCACAATGTGGGCACAGCACAATTGCCTGGTCTGATTGTGATGACGATTTCTGATGAGACAGCAACTGATCTTGATCCGCTGCACGAGATGATTGTGGTGGTGATCAATGCCAATGATGAGGCGCAATCGTTCACGGATGCCGATCTGGTTGATTTGGAGCTTGTGCTGCATCCGGTGTTGGCTGATTCGTTGGATGCTGTGGTGAAGACGAGCAGCTTTGATGCGGCTGCTGGAACTGTGACGGTTCCGGGGCGGACAACGGCCGTTTTCGTCGAACAAATTCCCGTTACAGAACAAATCGACTTGCTGATTGACAAGATGGAGCAGTTGTACCAGGACGGCGAGATGCGATGGGCTGATTACCGTTTGTTGAAGCTGCGACTGCAATTAACGAAGCGTTTCTTGGAAAGAGGACGTGAGCATGTTGCCATCAGACAGTTGAATATTTTCAACCGTCATGTCAACCTGTTGGTTCGCTGGGATCGACTGGATGCTGCAATTGGAGCAGAGCTGGTTGAGGATGCGAATGCAATTCTGGATCGGATTAAAAATCAATAGTTGATTGGATTGGAAGACGGCCGTTTGCAACAAACGGCCGTCTTTTTTATTTCTTATCTCGTTCGGGAAGGTGGAAATTGATGTTGTGATGGAGTGCAAAAATAGCAGCTTCAAATCGATTCGACAGATTTAATTTTGCCAAAATATCATTCATATCATTACATACGGTTTGTTCTGCAACCGAAAGGGCAACTGCGATTTGTGGATTGGTTTTTCCTTGAGAAATTTGGGCCAACACATTCAGTTCTCGCTCAGTAAAATCTTTAAAAACATTCCCTTGTTGATCACGAGCCTGCTGGCGAAATTTCGAAATGGTTTGTTTTGTTTCAGCAGGGTCCAGTAGTGCTTCGCCGCGACGAACTTTGTTAAGCGCCTCAATGAGTGCTTCGTTCCCCACTTGCTTAAGAACGTAGCAGCAGGCTCCAGCTTGCAGTGCTTGTAAAATCAATTTATTGTCGGCATAGGATGTGAGCATAATGACATGTGAGACAGGCCATTTGGCGGTGATTTCACGGCATGCATCAATGCCGCTATTGCCGGGGAGGCGGATGTCCATGAGAATGACGTCGGGGGTGTGGGTGGAAACGGCCGTAACTGCCTCCTCAGCAGTCCCAACTTCCCCAACCACTTGCACCCACGGCACATCTTCCAACAGCGTCATCAATCCTAAACGGACAACCTCGTGATCATCTACCAATAAAACCTTGACAACTTCCATCACACATCCTCCCAAGGAACCACTAACGTAATGAGTGTTCCTTGATTTGGTTCAGACTGTATCCTTAATTGCCCTGCCAATAGCCGCGCCTGGTCTCTCATATCCCTCAACCCATATCCGTTTCCATTCTTCCCATGCAGAAAACCACAACCATCATCAATGATTGTTAATACAAAATTGCCCTTTTCTTGAAATGCTTTGACGGTGACTTGTCGCGCCTGGGAATGTCTGGCAGCATTTGCCAATGCTTCACGCAAAATAGCTAAGACCCTCGTCGTTTGAATCGGCTCAAGAGTCATTGTTTGGGGTAAATCAAGTATCAGTTTTACTGAAACAAGTGTGTTAATTTGGGGATCGGCCGTTTGTTGTTGTAATGCCTCGACAAGCGATTCGCTGGATGGATTTGGTCGTAATCCAACCATATAGTCACGGAGACCAGCAATTGCTTCATTCGTGGCAATCATGGCCCGATCAATCCTTTTCATTAATTGCTCGTTGTCAGTTGCTTTGTTGCGCATCGACTCGATCATCAATCCCGCCGTGTAAACTTTTTGCATGGCACCATCATGCAGATCACGACCAATTCGCTCGCGTTCAGCCATCACATTTTGTTCAAATTGCATCTGTTCAATTTGGCGGTCTACTTCCACATTAAAAACTTCTAAAGCGCGAATGACTGTAACAGCAATGATCAATCCAGCCAATGAGCGCAAAATTGGGGCTGGAATGCCAATTGTTGTTGCAAGAAACTCTGAATTTAAAAAATTTGCGGGGAAAAAATTACCAGGAGGAACGATTAGGCCACTTACAATTGCATACCCACCAAGCGCTAATCCTGCAACTTGCAATGTGCGATAAATATTACTTAAATTCAATGGCTTGATTTGCTTTTCAGCCTGATACCGTAATCCAAATGCAGAAAGAAGTCCAGCGGGAAACCCAATAAGATACCTGGCCCAAATTGAAGCATTTGTATGCCAGAGTGTTGTCCAGTTGCCCGAAAAAAAGTTTGGCACAACAAACACAATTCCCCAGCAAATTACAACTATTGATGGTAAGTAAATTAACCATGACCAATGCTGACGAAACAAATCAACACCAAATTGAAATAAAAATCCAAATGAGATAGCTAATGTGAAAACTTGAAAGATATGCAACAATGTGAATAAAACTGTTTCGCTGGCTGCCTGCATAGGAATGAAAATAGTTCCCCATTCGTGAATGCCATGCACAATACCAAATGCGGCCAACCACCGTAAACTACGAGCCAATTCCAGTCGTGAATGCCGCCATGATTGCAGTGCAATGGCCAAACCTAGCACAAAAAACACTTGCCCATACACAAAAAAGACAAGCAAGGTATTGGATTCAAAAAAGTAGCGCAGGGTCTCGATCATATTTTGATAATAAAGGAAACGCCCCCTTTTATACAAGAAGTGGCGAGTGATACGTATCATTCGCCACTTCTATGGAGGGTATGTATGAGCCTTCTTTGGCTCTAATTAACCTTAATTATTCTTCTGCTGGTGTATGATAGCCGGTCGCCGCGCCTACCAATACATCGTCTTCTGCTGGGGATGCGATGCCCTTTTCTGAGTGGCAGCTGCGGCAGGCAAAATCTATACTGAGCTGTGACAATGCCACAGATCCATCTTCGGAGAATTGACCGATTTGATTCGGGTCAATCGCCATCAAATGTGTTCGAATATCGCCAGAGAATCGTTCTGGGTCGCCTAACGCACTCTTGGTTACGCGAGGCATATGACAGTCGATACATTCCACATTTGCATCTTCATGCTTGCCGACATTTGTCACACTTGCTTCTTGGAAGTGGCAGCCTTCACAAGTGGTGAGTGTTGTGGGCGCGCCAACCTGGCGATATTGAATGACACCACCATGCGGATCATGGCAATCAACACAGTCAACGGTGAGGTGTTTACTTTGGAACAGTTCTTCGTACTGTTCGTGATGTTTGATGAAGCCGCCGCTAGCATTTACTTCTTCAAACCCACCACGCACATGACAGTCGCCACATGCTGCTGAATCACGGTCAACTTTCAAGGCAAACGATCGTGGGTATTCAACATGGTTGCTGGCTGGGCCATGACACTCTTCACAATGGATACCAGGTTGTTCCCAAGTACCGATTAAACCAGGTAAATCATCCTGATTACCTTCAGGGCTGTAGCCTGTGGTATGACATGTACCGCAGTTATACGGTTTTTCTTCACCAGCATGGTAGGCTACCCAATTGTTACCCATTTCCAACTCTTCGTTAAAGAAGTTGTATTGGGTAGTGGCATCTGCATCACCTGTGATGATGAAGCCTTCTTTATCAATGAAGCGGGCTTTCCAGTTATATCCACCGATGACATAGCTGATGTCATCCCAAGTGTACCCTTCCGGCGTGTCCACAAGTGTGGTGAATGGGTATTCTGGAGGCTGGCCGTCTACAACTGGATTCAATTTAAAGGGATGACCACTGAGCATGAAAACATCATATGTTTCTTGGTGACATTCTGCACAGGCATCGCTACCGACATATGTAGCTGGGGTAAAACTGACCCCAGCGGCACCTGCTGCGCCATCAGCGCCATCAGCGCCATCTGCACCATTTGTACCTGGAGATCCTTGTGGACCTTCTGGACCTTGAGGGCCTGCGGGGCCTTCTGGACCTTGTGGACCTTGCTCACCTGCACAGCCTGCAAAAAGAAGCGCTGCTATGGCGAGGAGTAAGATAAACCAATACTTTTGCATATATTTCCTCCTGTTGAAATATAAATCAATCTAGCCGAACATTAATAGATTTTAAGAATTTGGTGGTTGATTTGCTATGACAAGTGTCATAGGGGGGCTATTACAATCTTACAACGAATGAATTAGCACCCTCATTGACAAAAAGTGTTAGGGTAAAAGTTAAAGATTAGGAGGATTTGATGATTTTAGAAGTTGCTGTTTTGGATGTTAAATCTGGGATGACTGTAGATTTTGAGAAGGCTTTTCAACGGGCTGAACCAATTATTAGTGCTATGAATGGATACATTTCTCACCAGTTGCAAAAATGTATTGAAAAGGAGAATCGATATATTTTGTTGGTGAATTGGGAAACCTTAGGAGATCATACAGAAGGGTTTCGTGGCTCGCCTTCATATCAAGAGTGGAAACGATTGCTGCATCACTTTTATGATCCATTTCCTGAAGTTGAACATTACCGCATGATTGAATAGCGCAGTATGGTTAAAAAGCTGCTTCGCGTAATCAATTTGTTTAATTTTGCGACAAATTCAAAAATTTCCTCAAAAATGGTACCTATTACCTAACATAACTTTATATAAATAGGACCCATGTCTCAGTTATAGGACCGGTACTCCTCAATAGTGTTGATGCATAATTAGGGTGTCGAGTTGTAGTTTATGTTTATTTCTATATTTAGTTTGAATGCCTAATTTGAGGTGTGGCATGAATCGAGTTGAACTAATTGATCAAACAACATCAGTTAACTGTCAAAATGATGATTGCTCGGTTAATGGTCAGCCTGGTTCACACATTCGACGATATGGCAAAACGCGTAAGGGGATTCAACGGTATCAGTGCAAAGTGTGTAAATCTACTTTCACGCAAACAAAAGGATCTTTCTTCTACAATTTGCATACACCCGCTGAAGTGGTGATTGAATGTTTGGCAATGGTCGCAAATTACCAAACAATGTCATCGATTCGTCGCAAAATGGGAATTAAGGAAGATACGCTTATTTCTTGGATGCGACAGGCAACTGGGCACGTAGAAGAAGTTGAGTCATTGCTGATGTCTGAATGCGATATGAGTCGAACCCAAATGAATCAATTTTGGATTTTGGTAAGTCGATATTGTTAATTTAATTCAATAATTAAGAGAACGCTTGCGATTATTTCTAACCTTGCCGCCAGCAAACGAGCGTTCAAAACTGATTGCTAATTTTTATAAGAAGTACCCTAATTGGATAAAGATGTGATGGACAAGACCTTAACATTGTTTTTCGGTTTTGTGATGCATTTAAGAGGCTTCGTTTTCAGCGAAGTGTAGACCTATATGCACCCTGAAAATCATCAATTACATGTTTCCCTCATATGAAATGGAGGGAGGTAAATACATGATGCAGAAAACTGGATTGTTTCGTGGGGCAATTAAATTAAAAACGCTTTGTGTGGGTGGGCAATTTGCACATTTGAATGCGCCTTCTGATGGGCCATTTCCTGAAAATGTGCTGGCACACGGTCAATTGTTTAAATATTTCATCGAAGAAAAGCTGGCGTTGGCACTGGATATTGTATTTCGGAATCGGGATATTGATCTTGTGTTTATTGATGCAGATTATGATCCACTGCCTGAAATTACGCTTTTTATTACCCAGGCGCTAGAAATTCGACCGAGACTGCCCATCGTTGTTTTTACGAATAGTGCTGATGACAAGATGCGCAATTTGCTGCGGGATGGCGCAATTTGGCATTTTACGAAGCATTCGAAAAAAGTGTCTCATCTCCCAGAACAAATTCAACAGCACGTTTTTTCGCCTACAGATTGGGGTGCGATTTTTCAACGGTTTGGTGATAATGGCATTAAACCTCGTATTGAACCTGGTTTAACTTATGCTGATTTGGAGGCATTGAAAAAGAATCCTGAAGAACGATTTATTATTAAGCGTTTGTTTGCTGGCAGCGATGTCGTGCAAATTTTTAGGATGGATCAAGGGTTTAGCGGCTCTCGCATTTATCGTGTGAAGCCAGAGCATCAGTTGAAGCGGATTTTAAAGATTGATGTGGCAGACCGTTTGGAATCTGGGCGGGAAAAGCAAGAACGATTGATTCAACCACGGCTGAACCGGCAAATTGGGCAAATTCAAGGCAAACTGATTCGGGGTGAGCATTTGGCTGGGGCTTGTTATACATTGGCTGGTTCTAATCATGATGCGATTACGCTGACTGAGTTTTTGTCTGATCAAAATCGGGTGCGCAAGGATTTGATCGATAAGGTGTTGGAGCAGCTGCGGGTTAGTTTGGAACAACTTTATGCTGGCAGTAGTGACACGGAGCTGCGATATTGGGCACCGTTGTATTCGCGGGTGTTACCTACTTATTTGACGCTTGAAGATGCGGAGTTGGTGACGCCTGACGAGGAATATGGCGATGTAGATTTTGTGTTTTCAGCGGATGAGTTGACTACGTTATCGGCTGTTCCTGGGAATGAGACTTTGCAGGCAATAAATGAGGAGATGAGAAACGGCCGTTTTCCCACCATCATCCTCAAAGGGTTCGAAGTTGCCGAAATCGATACACGCGAAGGTGTGCTGTACCTGCACGATGATCTGATGACGCGGTATCCCGCCTCATTGCTCAAAGGCAAAAATCACCCGATATTGCGATTCAAAATCAAGCTGCAAGAAACGGAACGCCAACTGTTGACCCATCCCGTTTTTCGGCGGGGGAAGCGCATTGCTGTACGGGGTGTTGTCAGGCATACACAGGAAACAATTTTAGCCGAAAATATCGCGGAAATAACCGGCGAATCCTACAATTTTGAATCAGATGGCTTTGAGTTTGCTTCGGGTCGATTCATCTCACCCATAAAAAATGTGCGCTGCTTGCTGTGGGAAGTTGGGCGTGAAGATATGATCATGCCGATTCCACAGGTGTCACCCGTTGTTCATGGCGATTTAAATACCAGCAATATTTTGGTTGAAGTGACCGATGACATACCCGTGTGGCTGATTGACTTTTCTGATGCACGTCCAGGCCATATTTATTTTGATTTAGCAAAATTAGAAGTTGAGTTTCGTACCCACGTTTTCTTTCGTCTCTTTAAAGATATGGTGGATGAAGGTATTTGGGATATGGAGACGGCGACACAATTTGCTTTGCTTGTGGAAAATGTGTTGCTACAGGCAGCAAAGAAGCCTTTTGAAGACTTCATTGCCAGCCTGCGAGATTTCCAACCGGAATGGTACGATAATCTTTATGCCCATTTCCCGTTGTATTCAGAAAATATGCTCTATTTTTTGCACTCGCTGCGCCGTATTGCGCAAACGTATGGCCCTGAGCGATTCCGCTATCATTTTCCGGTTTCTGTTTTCTTCCACAGCATTACGGCATTGAAGTATCAAGGATTGAGCCGCGCTCCCTGGCATCCGTGGGCAAAACGGCTGGCGTTGTGTTGTGCGGTGGTAACTGGGAAGCGGGCGGTGGAGGATATGGAACGGCCGTTAGAACTCGACGACGTGCTCAGTGGCCTCCGCCAAAAAAGCTCGCTCGCCCTCATCTCAGTGGGTGTTGGTGAAGAACGAAAATATTTGCTGCAATGGAATGCAAACTGGGGCATGTTTAATCTGGTCGGTGGCAAAGTCGATAATGAAAAAGGAGACCGCGATTCCTTTGCCCGTACCATGCAGCGAGAACTTAAAGAAGAATTGGGTCTGCAAAGTCCAAAAGATTATCGCATCCTCAAAGAATACAAGCCGTTGCAACGCAGGCAGTTCTCCCGGCGTCAATTTGTGTTCAAAGATTATGAGTTCCGCATTTTCCAAATCGAACTGATGCCACGACATCCCATGACCCGTGAGGAATATGACTTTTTTGCGCAGCGATTTTCTTCTGATCGTGAAAACATTTTAGTATCTCGGGCTGAAATTGAGCGCCTGCGTACGGTGTCTAATCGTCCCATTTCAGAAACAACACGGATGATCCTGCAAGATTTGGGTGAAATCACGACATCAGATGATAAAGAGATTTTTACGCCATTAGATTTTGAACTGGAATCGAGTGATGTCATTGTCAGTCGTGGACGGGCACAAATTGTAGGAAAACTTGTGAACCCACGCTTTGGCAATTTGATTGAAAATGTGACGCTAGAAGTTTTGGCATCATCTGCTTACGAAGTTGAGAAAGATTCCTCGGCGATTCAAATTGGCACACTAGATGCAGGGCAAGATTTTGCATTGTCGCTTTGGTTGCAGCCCAAAGAGAAACAAGGCAGCTTGATGCTCCGGGCCACTTATTACGATGTGCGCGGCCATGAATATCGGCAGCTTATCGAAAATCCAGTCCAATTCAAATCGCAAATTCGTAATTTGTTCCATGTTGATAACCCCTATGTGGTTGGCAAGCCGCTGACTCCGGCTTCTGAATCACTGTACATGGGGCGTGAAGACATCTTTATGTGGGTAGAAGAAAATCTGTTGGGCAAAACGCAGCCGCACACACTCATTTTGTATGGGCAGCGGCGAATGGGGAAAACGTCGACCTTGTACCAATTGGTTGGCGGTAAAAGGGGTCATACCATTCGTGAATATCCAGGGCATCCCATTTTTCCCGTCTATATTGACTTGCAGCGACTGGCTGGATGTGACACGCAAGAGTTTTTTGCCCGGTTAAGCCATCAAATCTATCGTAATCTGGCAAAAAGAAATATTGATGTCACATTGCCAACTGTCTGGTCGCCAAATGGCACGATTTTTAACGATTTTGACAATTTCTTAGATCAAATTGAAAGTAAGCTGCCTGCAAATGGTTTATTGGTGTTGGTAATTGATGAATTGGAGCAGCTGCAAGATAGTGTGGAGCGGGGCCGGTTGACGCAGGATATTTTTCCATACTTGCGCTCACTGATGCAGCATCGTTCTCGGATGACGTTTATTCTAGCTGGCACAAACCAGCTTGTTGAAGATTATTGGAGCATTATTTTCCATGTTGGTATTAGCCGTGAAATTAAATCTTTGACCCGAGAAGATACCGAAAATCTTATTCGTGAACCCGTATCACCGATGATTCATTATGATGATTTGGCGGTCGATAGAATATGGTTGGCAACACGCGGCCATCCCTATTTTAGTCAGCTTATTTGTCATCGGCTCATTAGTGATGTGAATTTAGAAGGGCGGCGCACGAAAGAAATTACGATTGCAAATGTGCGGGAAACGATTAAACATATCGTGAATGAGGATGACAGCCATTTGCAGCATCTGTGGAATGAGAGCAGCCATGAGGAACATTACGTGATGGCGGCATTAGCCGGTACATCGGATATGGGGAATGAATCTATTGCGCGTAGCGATATTGCTTCACGGTTGCGCGGTGTACCGTTTACAGATGAATCGATGAATTTGGCTTTGCAGCGGCTAGAAGGTCGTGGTTTGTTGCATCGTACCGTGGTGGAACGTGAAATAAAACGGCGTCTTGTTGAGGCTACGGGGTGGCAGCCAACGCTGGTGAGTAAAGATCATACTTATTCGCTTTCGTTTGATTTATTGCGTAGCTGGGTGGCACAAAAGCACCCACTTGGTACTTTATTGAGATAAGGCTTGTATTGGAATAAGGGGCCATACTTATGAGCTATATTGTTGGGCATCCGATTAAGAATCCGGCAGACTATTACGGCCGTTATAATCAAATTATCCGTTTTTTCGAAATCATAGGTGGCACACAGGGGCAATCTTTAAGCATCTTGGGCGTGCGCAGAGCCGGTAAAACATCGTTTTTACAATATGTGGCTCACAAAGATGTCATGTCCCGATATTTAAACAACCCAGCTGACTACACCATGATCTATATCGACGTTTCCTCTTGCAAAACCCCAGACGATTTCTATCAGCGTTTATTGATGCGACTGAAAAATGCCTTTGGGGAAACCAGCGCCGTCAAACTTTGGAAAGAATCGCCCCCAGGTCAGGCAAATATGTATGATGTTGAATCATATTTGTGTCAATTTGCCACCAAGCGAATTGTTTTGCTATTAGATGAATTTGACCAGCTGCGAATCGACACATTCAATCAAGACTTTTTGACTGAATTACGAGCTATGACAAGCGTGCTTGATTATGATTTGGCTTGTGTCACCGCTTCATATTGGGATTTATATTTCTTGGGGAGTCAGGTAGGTTTGCCACCAACTTCTCCGTTTTATAATATTTTTTATCCATCCCCCATTTATTTGTCTGGTCTTGAAGATGCGGAAATTGAGACATTAATTCGCTCTCCAATTAAAGGAACAGGCATTGATTTCACAGATAGAGATATTGCAAACATTAGAGAGTTAGCTGGTACGCTGCCATTCTTTTTGCAAGCAACGGCAGCCCAATGGTTTCGTCGCAAACGGTCTAAACAAGAAATCAGACCGAACCGCATTCTACGTCAATTAGCGGCCGATTTTTCACCATATTTTGACCAATGGTGGCGCTACTTAAACGCAGTGCAACGTGAACTGTTGTATGCATTTGCTCACGAGCAGATGTTAGATCAAATTCCATATGGCAGTGTTGAAGTCAGCGAAGCAATTCGGATCATGCAAAATTATGGGTTCATACAAGATAATGATGAAAAATTGATGATCAATGGAAATATTTTTCAATCGTGGATTCGTCAATATGCACGCCTTGAGCCAGAACAAAAAAAGAAAGATAGTGCTCAAAATGGTGTAAAGCCTGAACCACGTTTGCTGCGCCAAACATTAATACATCATTTTAATACCGAAGAATTGCGCGATTTGTGTTTCGACCTAGGTCTTGATTTTGAACAACTGTCGGGTAATGAAAAGGGATCGAAAGCACGATCTTTGGTTGAATATTGGATAAATCGCCGTGATTTAAAAACGCTGATTAATGCAATTCGCGAAGAGCGCGGTCCAATCGTTTAAAAATCAAAACTTGATTCTCCTTCATTCCCTGACTATAATGCTTATTATCTATAGAGGATGGAGAGCGGAAGTTATTCTAGAAGGCGTTTTGCAGTTAGCTTATAACCAATGCAGAACGCCTTCTATTGGTTTACACGACCAATTATGTTATTAATCGCGCAATACTAGTACCGTAACTTTCTAAAAATGTAGGGCGATTTGATAAATCGCCACTCTGGGCGAATTGCCAATTCACCCTACAAAATCATAAAGTTGAGGTACTAGATGATTTAAATAGTGGGGATTTTCGAGTATGGTTCCAATTTATCGTACGGATGGAGAATGGGTAGCCGTCTATTTGGATGGAAATCTTTTTAATGTAGATGGTGAATGGATTGGGTTTAATGTGGGCCGGGAAGTTTATAATCCTGGTGGCATGTACCTTGGATATTTGAGTAATGATAAGCGATTGTTGCGCAAAAGAACAAAGCCAAGGGATATTCCTCGGCTGAATCCACCGCCACGACCCAAGCGTCCAAAAATACCAGCTTCAATGCCGCTGGCTCCGATGTTGCAATCTTTGCCACATCAAATTATTGATATGTTTGAAGAATATCCAGAACAACTCATGTTTATTTCAGAAACAAGACCAGATATGGAATAGATAATTTAAAAGTTCAGGTGCGACGCACTTTTTAGAGTAATGCGCCATAAAAATGCCGTTTGCGGGGTGCATCGTACCTCTGGAATTGAACGGTTACTATATAATGTTAGGTTTCTAAAAATCTGTTAGGTCTTAATTATTACAAAAGGAGTTCCTTTGGTAGGAAAACATATTCAGGAATCCAGAGTTACATTGACGCAATTGATGGGGCCAGCAGATGCGAACACCATGGGCAATGTGCATGGTGGTATTTTGATGAAACTGTGTGATGAAGCCGGGGGGATGGCTGCGGCAAAACACGCCCGTCGCCCCTCAGTTACTGTGACAGTTGATTCAATGGCGTTTCACTCGCCGGTGCATATTGGCAATTTGGTGACTGTGCAGGCTGCGGTGACCTGGGTGGGACGCACCTCAATGGAAACGCGGGTGGTTGTCTCGGCTGAGGATGTGATTTCTGGTAAGGTGACGCATACCAATACGGCCTATTTTGTGTATGTAGCATTAGATGAAAATGGTAAGCCAATGGCAGTGCCATCTTTGATCTGTGAAACTGAGGATGAAAAAGCGCGATTTGAACGGGCAGCAAAGCGGCAGGCTTACCGTTTAGAACAGCGCCGTCAGGGAAATATATGAGTCAAACACGTTCCCGTTTACTAGATATTCTTTTAGAAGCACCGTCGCAAAAAATTTTAAAGCTGCCTGATTCGGATTTTGGGCAGTCTGAAATTGAGCCGTTCCCATTTTTAGCGATTGTGGGTCAATATGAGATGAAGTTAGCGCTGATGCTGTCGATGATTAACCCGCGCATTGGTGGGGTGTTGTTGATTGGTCCGAGAGGGACGGCAAAGACAACGGCCGTTCGCGGTCTCACCGATCTGCTGCCAAATGTGCGCCG
>QQUD01000211.1 GCA_008501785.1 Chloroflexota bacterium | reverse complement strand
TGCGCACCAGCCACCATCGCCCTCGCCGCCGCGATCTCACTTTGCGACGCACCCGCCATTGCTAAATCTAGCTGTGCCTGTGCTGCGTCTCGCGCACCCCTGGCACTTTCTCGCTGATAACGCGCCTGCTCTTCCGGCCACCCGCCAATATCCTTTTGCAAAAAGTTTACCGAGTGAATGTTCTCGTAAATGAGAAACTCAGACTGGGCCTGATTCACCATCGCCTGATACATCGCAATCTCTTCTGGCCGCGCCCCATTCAGCACGCGATTCAGCTCTGCATTGGTCCGAACCAAATCGGCCGTAGCCGCATCCAGCACACCCTGCGCCTGCGCCAACATTGCTTCAGCAATTGCCACAGAGCTTTCTGACGCTTCAACCGTTCGTGCGCTGTTCGCATTGATTTCAGATTGGGATTGAGCCGCTTTTGCGGCAGAATGTGCCCCCTGAGCAGCCAGCACTGCACTTTCAGCAGCGGCAATATCTTCATCAGTGGCCCCAGCCAGCGCCAAATCTAGCTGCGCTTGGGCTGCATCAAGGGCTGCTTTTGCTTGAGCTACGTTTGCTACCGCACCATTCCGCTGCGCCTGCAAAATGCGCTGATCAATTTGCATTAGCACATCTTCAGCAACAACATCATCCCCTTCATCAACCAAAATTTTAACAATACGTCCACCCAATTCAGCCGCAATTATCACTTCTTCAGTCTCAATCGCGCCCGAAGCCAGCAATACTCCCGACCGTCTCGACGGCTGCACAATCGGGCGCGACGTAGATGGGCTAGATGTCGATTCCCCGCTCATTTCAGCCACAAAGGTTTCCCAAGCATCAGGATTGGCACGATAGTACACCCAACCCACAGCCACTGCCCCCACAATCAGGGCCACAACTATCCCAATTATCGTTATTGTTCGTTTCATTTTTGACTCCTCAATAGAAGGAATATCTTTGACTTATATTCATACGGATAGGGAAGAATACTGATATTTTTTTCGTAATCCGTGTTCTTCCCTATCCGTATAAATAGCTGTCCCTTTTCACAACACCTTCGCCAATTTCAAAAATCAAGAATGTCATTCCTGCGGAGGCAGGAATCCATCTTCATGGTACACGAGTGGATTCCCGCCTCCGCGGGAATGACCCTTGCGAATTTTCGCCAAAATGAATTTTGGCGAAGGTATTGTCTTTAAATAGCATATTCTTCCGCGTCCCATCAATCTTCTTCTCTAGCACTGGCAATAAATACATCTTCGAGTGAAGGTAAGATTTGCTCAAGGCTGTGAATGTGAATGTTTTCAGCTTGTAATATTTCGGTGATGCGTGGTTTATGCGTCGTCACGTTTTCGGCGATGACGTGAATTAAGGCTCCGTAAAGAGCAACTTCTTCAAAAAGATTGGCATTGCGCATGAGCTGCATTGCTTTGTCGGGTGCGGTGCAGTCGATTTCGAGAACTTCGCCGCGCATTTTGTCACGCTTAATTTCTTCAGGTGAACCAATGGCGACAAGCTTGCCGCGTTGAATGAATGAGAGCCGGTGGCAATGTTCGGCTTCGTCCATGTAGTGCGTGGTCACGAAAATGGTGTGCCCTTCGTTGGAAAGCACGTAGAGCAAGTCCCAAAAATCGCGGCGGGAAATAGGGTCTACACCTGCGGTGGGTTCGTCGAGAAATAGCATTTCTGGCTCATGCAAGATGGCACATCCAAGCGCCAATCGCTGTCGCCAGCCACCGGACAGGTTTTTGGTTAACTCGCGTTCACGGCCACACAATCCAGCCATTTCCAAGACCACTTCTTTTCGTTCTCGCAGCTTTTTATTGCGCACACCATAAGTGCCACCAAAAAAGTTGAGGTTTTCAACAACAGTCAGGTCGTTGTAAAGGCTGAAACGTTGGGACATGTAACCAATGGATTGGCGCAGCTCGTTTGCTTCATGTACGACGTCGTAGCCCAACACTTTGGCAGTACCAGATGTGGGCTGAATCAGGCCCATCAACACCCGCATTGTGGTGGTTTTCCCGGCTCCGTTGGGTCCAAGAAAACCGAAGATTTCGCCACGTTTGACGGTGAAATTGACTTGATTAACGGCCGTAAACTCACCAAACTTCTTCGTTAAATCTTTCGTCTCAATCGCGTAATCACTCATTCCAACTTCTTCCTACGCAGCAGCACAATTGTGCCTCCATAAATCAACACACCTAATCCAAGAATCGCCAACATTTCTCGCCAGAAAACATCAATTCCAGCACCCTTGAGCAAGATACTGCGGAAAATAATCAGCCAATGCTTTAACGGAAAGATATTGGCAATGATTCGCATAAATGGGGGCATCGTTTCTACCGGAAAGGCGTATCCAGAGAAAATGACCATCACCATGATGACCGCAAACGCAATTAGCAAAGCCTGCATTTGTGTACTGGCAATGGCTGAAATCATCAGCCCCCACCCTAACTCAACCAGCATGTAGAGCAGTGCCAACAGCATCAACAAACCCAACGAACCCCGCATCGGCACGTCAAACAGCCAGACCACCGCACCCAGCATCAGCAAAAATTCGGTATATCCCAGCCCAATCGCCAAAATCGACTTACCAACCACCAACTCGAAAGAAGTAATGGGCGTGACCATCAATTGTTCCAACGTACCCAATTCACGTTCACGAGCAATCATCATTGAGGCCAGCATGGCCGCAATGGCCGCCGCAATAAACCCAAGCTCTGACGGAATCATGAAGTTAGATTCTTTTAGCTCTTCGTTGAACCAGACGCGCAAACTCATGTCAAGGGGGGTCATGGGGGGAGCAGCCGTTTGCATCATCACCTCTTGCCCATAAGCCGCCGCCACGCCTTCACCCACCTCAACGGCCGTTTGTGCCGCCATCACATCTGCCCCATCCACAATCAACTGCACCGGAGCCGCCTCGTTACCAGCCAGCAGCTCTGACTGGAAGCCGTGTGGAATCACCCACGCCGCCATCGCGCGGCCCGTGCTGATGTCCGAAGTAATGTCATCAAGCGACTGCACGTAGTACGGATCAAACGTCTCCGTGTTTTCCATCGCTTCCACCAGCGCACGGCTGGCAGGGCTGTAGTCGAGGTCTAAAACGGCCGTTGGCAAATGATCAATCCCTTGCGACGTAGACCACGCAATCAACAACAGTTCCGACAGCGGCCCCAACAGCACAAACGGAGCCAGCAGCTTATCTCGAAAAAGCTGGATAAATTCTTTGGTGATGAGTGTGCGAATTCTGTAAAGCATATTAGTCCGATAGT
>QQUD01000580.1 GCA_008501785.1 Chloroflexota bacterium | reverse complement strand
GATGTCTGTCTCGAATCGGCCAAACAGTTCGTACGGCACGCCATGCGCCCACAAACGCAGGGGAACGATATTTTCTTCGCTGACAAACCATTCCATGCGCAGTGTGTCTGGGTTTCGTTTTCCTTCTACGTCGAGTACATGGAGTTGGAAACGGCCGTCACGCCAAAAATGCAGCGTCTGCACCGGAATAAATGAATCCGTCGCCACCGTCTCGTTCGGGTCATGCGTACTGAAAAACTCAGGGAAAATTGCCATAATGGCAATAAAAATGATCACAACGCCACCAACAAGAGCTAGTTTGTGCTTTTTGAAGCGCCACCAAACAAGTTTCCAATTAGGCGCAACCGAAATCGCTTCGGCATCATCTCCCAGCGTAACCACAGCACTTGCCAACTCAACTTCGTCGGCCGACATCATCTTCTCTACAGATGCTGGAGTCAGTTCTTTTTCAGGTTGTTTAGACATGATTAAGACTCCTCCATACGAATGCGCGGATCTAGCCAGACGAGCAAAATATCAGAAATCAACGTGCCAATAATCGCCAGGAAACCATAAATTAGAATGATGCTCCCAGCCAGGAACATATCCTGATTCGTAAGCGATCTGAGCAGCATCGGGCCAATCGTTGGCAAATTCAGCACCGTCGCCACAATCACACTGCCAGAGAAAATTAAAGGCAAATACCAGCCAATCGTGCTAACCAACGGATTAATCGCCAGCCGCACCGGATACTTCATGACCAATCGCCATTCAGACATCCCTTTGGCCCGAGCCATTTCCATATATGGCTTTTTCAGTTCGTCCAACAGATTTGCTCGCATAATCCGAGCCAGTCGTGCTGTGCCATCAAGCCCTAAAATAATCATGGGCAGCCACATATGCTTCAGCATATCCACTACCCGGTCATACGACCATGGCGCATCTACGAACTCAGCAGAAAACAGCCCTGTGATGCTGATCCCCATCCGGGAAAAAGCCAGCCACATCAATACCAACGCCGTCATAAACGTCGGCGTAGAAACACCAAAATAATTAATGACAGTGAAAAAATAATCAAGGAATGAGTACTGTCTGGTGGCTGATAAAATGCCGATTGGAATGGCTAACGCCCAGGTAAAAAGAAATGTAAACGCGCCCAATAAAACAGTGAGCAGCAGCCGCTCACCAATAAGCTCTGTGATAGGGCGCTGCCAATCTAGCGAAATGCCCATATCACCAGTCAATATGCGCCCCATCCATTTAAGATATTGGACATACATGGGCTGATCTAGCCCATACAAGCTGCGTAAACCATCAATCTGAGCTTGATCAATAGCAGAGCCAGACGCAGCTAACTCGGCTATGTAGTTGGTAACGAAGTCGCCCGGAGGCGCTTGAATGATAACAAAGGCGAATATCGAAAAGATGAGAACAAGTACAGGAAGCAGCAGCAAGCGCTTGGTAATGTATAAAAGCATACAACTTACCTCGGTAAAACAGTGAGGGTGGAAGACCCTAAGGGTTTAAGAAAACCCTTAGGGTCTGTTCGTTGCTAGTACTGAAGCAAACATCTTTTGACGGTTACATTCGTTGGTAATTTGCTTCAGTTTAAGTGTTCCGCACCGGTTAGGTATCCGTCAATAATTGTTGGGCGGAACACTAGGTTACTTCATTAACGTTGTTTTATTCGCTAAAGAAGTACTGCTCAGGACGCGTGTTACCTGGTGTGCGTAACGGCCAGTCGTTACCGGCAACGTCCATTACGTTTTGCAAGCTGTCATTGGCAACAACGACACCTTGAACCATTGGAGTCAGACCGACTGTGCCGACTTCCCAAACATTGTCAGCCCAAATTCGGAACAGTTCTTGAGCAATTTCAATTTGCTCTTCACGGCCAGCAACCTTACCGGCGTCAATGAGTTCTACCAACTGTTTGATGTCATCTGGCGGTTCGATGCCTTCGGCGCCATCGGTTTGGTACCATTGGCGATAAAGAGGCCCAAAGGTCAGAGCGACCTCGCTGCGTACATCAAACTTGGGCTGACCACTGAAGGGGAAGCCCGTGGTATCTTCGTTCCAGATTTCGATCATCAAGTCATTGGTGTCACGCATCTGGAAACCGAGGGCACGTTCGCGCACTTCGACGTGTGCTCTAATGCCAACTTTGCTCCAGTTGTCAACAATGACCTGACCAATGTCAACCCAACTGCCAAATGCAGGAATTGCCTGAACTTCCAAGTCTAGCGGTTCGCCATTGGGTAACAGACGGAAGCCATCATCATCCAACTCGGTCAGGCCAATGCCGTCTAACAGGGCGTTGGCGGTGTCCAGATCGAGTTCGGTGTATTTGAAGGCATACTCATCACCGGGATAGAAAGGATGGAAGGGGGCAGGCACACCTTGACGCGCTTCGCCGAGGCCGAGAAAGGCCAGTTCACTGATGGCAGCGCGGTCAATGGCGTGTGACAAAGCAATACGGAAATCTTTGGTTTGCAGCAGTTCACCAATAGCCAGATCGTTCTGATAGGTTTGGTTGAACATCAAGACCGCATCGGAGCCACCAAAGGAGGGCCAGGTAATCACACGGTAATTACCAGCTTCCTCGTTTTCTTTCAGCACGGGGTAGGTGCTCATGTTGATGTGGCGGCCTTGCATATCAATTTCGCCACTGACAGCAGCCAGATTCAGTGCTTCTTTGTCGGCAAAGAAGGTAAAACGTACTTCGTCAATATAAGGCAGTTGGTTGCCTTCAGCATCTACTGCGAAGTAGTAGGGGTTACGGACAATCGTAAATACTTGATCGGATACGGAGGTGCCGTTGGGCGCCCAAGCAGCCGTGCTGGGACGATTACCACTGGTGTGTGGTAAGGCTTCGAGAGCGAACAGTTCTACCCAGGTTTCAAAGCCACGTTCGGCAACCAGTGCATCTAATTCAGCTGCATCGGCGAAGTCAGGGTGGAATTGTTCCAAATAGTGACCAGGCGCAAAAGCCATATTGGAAATGGATTTATCGGCACCGTCTTTGTTGGCTAAGTCAAGCAAGAAAGCTGTGTTGGATTGACCAAATGTCCATTGCACGGTGTAATCGTCTAGTTTTTCAACAGTTGCTATTGATCCATCTTCGTTTTGCATCCAGAGCGGTGTGCTGGGGAGCAGTTCTTCGTTTTGGAGGATGTTTTCGTACCAGAACATGATAGCGTCGGCGGTGAAGGGTTCACCATCGGACCATTTCATACCGGAGCGGAGGAACAGTTTCCATTCGGTAAAGTCGGCACTGGATTCCCAACCTTT
>QQUD01000981.1 GCA_008501785.1 Chloroflexota bacterium | reverse complement strand
GTTTTCTAGAGTGAAATCCGTTTTATCATCATGACGCATCATTGCAACAGAAAAAGAACTTTCAGCAGTATGAATACGAGTGACGTGGCTCACAATTTTAATTCCAAACTTTCCCAGAAACTTTCTAGCCATTGCACCTAACGCAACACGTGTGGCAGTTTCCCTGGCGCTGGCTCTTTCTAAAATATCACGAATATCGCCAGCACGATATTTAATAATTCCAGCTAAATCCGCATGCCCAGGTCGCGGAATCTCAACTACTTTGACAGCTTCGTCTACTTCACTCACCGACATTTTCGTGGTCCAATTTTTCCAGTCGGCATTTTCAATTAACAAAGAAATTGGGCTGCCAAGGGTTTTCCCAAAACGCACACCTGATATAAAACGTGCACGATCTGTTTCGATTTTCATTCTGCCGCCACGGCCATGTCCCATCTGGCGGCGTTGTAGATCTTCAAAAATATCTTCTTCGCTGATTTCGAGACCCGCTGGTAAACCTTCTATAATTCCAATTAAACCCTGACCATGTGATTCACCAGAGGTTAAATATCTAACTCCGCCCATAATTCTCCAACTTTTGAATTAAAAATCTACGTAATTTATCATAATCAAATTTTATTTCCTGCCCAGTCCAGATTTGTAACGCTTCAACGCCCTGGTAAACAAACATATCTAAGCCGTCAATACAGAGTGCCCCCCTATCCTTGGCCATTTTTAGAAATTCGGTTTTAAGCGGATTATAAACTAAATCTACAACTACACAATTGCCCATATTCTTTTCAAACAAAACCGGAGTATCTTGGACTTTTGGCCACATCCCAATCGAGGTTGAATTTACTAATATGTCCGTATCCTGGCTTGCTTGTTTTATTGAATTTTCATCCCACTCAATATACTTTGCACGCCTAAAACGAGTTAATTTTCTTACGTCCTGAATCAAAGCGAATGCCCGGTCAGCGCTACGGTTAATTATTGTAAGCTCTTTAATACCGTTTTTTATAAGACCGAAAACAACAGCGCGTGCGGCACCACCGGCGCCTATAATGGTGGCAGAGCTATTTTCAATTCCAACATTTTTATTTAACAAAGACTGAATAAATCCTATGCCGTCGGTATTATATCCCAAAAGCTTGCCGTCTCTAATTTTGACCGTATTCACTGCACCAATTTGTGCGGCATCATCGCTTATTTCAGTAAGGTATGAAATAATATCCGCTTTAAACGGGATGGTAATATTGAAGCCATCATACTTATTTTGTATGAGGTAAAAAATCCTCTCATCTAAGTGTTTAGCTTCAGTTTCAAGGCGGTTGTATTCACCGTCAATACCATTCTCAGCTAAAAAAACGGTGTGCATTTCTGGCGAGAGCGAGTGATGCAACGGATTTCCTATTAGTCCCAGTCTTTTAATCTCGCGTCACCTCCCGCAAAATATTGTAAAAACCCGGATAACTCACATTTGCGCAATCCGCTCCTTTAATATGTATTTCGGATTTAGCGATTAAACCGGCGATGGCAAATGACATTGCAATTCGATGGTCGTGAAAAGTTTCTATTTCTGCGCCACTGAGACTGGCATTACCGTCGATAATCAGGCCATCCTTCTTTTCTTCAACTTTTGCACCCATGCGTTGCAAATTAAAACACATACTGCGCAATCTGTCCGATTCTTTGAACCTCAATTCTTCGGCGTCACTGATTTCTGTCACCCCATCGGCTTGGGTGGCTAAAACTGCCAAAATCGGAATTTCATCAATCACTTGAGGAATCATTGCGCCTTCTATTTTCATACCTTGTAATTGAGAATGTTTAACAAAAAGGTCGGCCATTAACTCATTATCAACTGTGCGAACATTTATAATATCGATATTTGCGCCAAAGTCTGCAAGCAGTTCAAGTAAACCACGGCGTGTAGGATTGATGCCGACGTTTTTGATTAGAATACTGCCATCTGGAATTAACAACGCTGCAGCAATAAAATAAGCCGCCGAAGATATATCTCCGGGTACAAAAACTTGTTGGCCTTGAAGTCTAGCCTGACCATCGACAGAAACCTTCAAACCTTCTTTATTTACAGAGGCGCCAAATTTAGACAGCATGAGTTCAGTATGATCTCGGGTAGCTGCTTTTTCGTACACTACCGTTCTACCCTGTGCAAATAAACCCGCAAACATGACACAGGATTTAACCTGTGCGCTTGCAACGGGTGATTGGTATTCGATTGCTTTTACTTCACCGCCATGGATCTTAATCGGTGCGTATTCATCATTTTCAGCAGAAACCTCTATACCCATCTGGCGTAGCGGTGTGATAATTCTGGACATCGGTCTTTGCTTGATCGAATCATCGCCAGTCAAAACACTATTAAAACTTTGGCCTGCCAAAATACCTGAAATCAATCGAATGGTTGTCCCGGAATTGCCGACATCCAAAACCTTATGGGGGTTCTGTAAACCGGTTAATCCTACGCCATTTACAATCAGCCTGTGTTCCTCTTCAATAATTTCAACGCCCAAGTCTTCAAGGCATTGTCTGGTACTTTGCACATCCTGACCATGGCTCAAATTCTCAATCTCGCTCTGTCCTTCTGCAACTGCTGAAATCATCAACGAACGATGTGAAATCGATTTATCTCCCGGCAAACTAATTGTGCCGTCTACTTTTGTAACTGGAGTTATTGTTTCTTGCATTTTCTAATATTTAATTTGAGTTTCAAAACCATTTTTATTTAATAAAAGTATCGCGTTTTCGCGATCGCGCTCTGTTTCTAAAGACAGCCGCATAGTGCCGGCATTGCCTTCACGCACTTTAACAACTTCAATGTCCTTAATGTTGATATTTTCAGCAGAAAGAATATTGGCAATTTCTGCTATAACACCGGCCTTATCTTCAACCACAACAAATATATCAAAATTCGGCCTTAAAAAGCCACGGGAATCTTTTGGAATTGAAAGTCTGTTTTTTGCCGCTTCATCAAATAATTGTTCCATTTTAGGTTCAGACAATAAATCCTTCATTTTCTGTAATTCTTGAATTAATTGCTCCAACCCAAAACTGATATTTTGGTAGTTAGTTTGTAGAATTTCTTTCCAAATAGTAAACGGACTGGAAGCGATGCGTGTCATATCTCGAAATCCTCCGGCTCCTAGTTTCAAGTAAGCGGGATTATCGTGATTTAGTTTCGCTGCGTAATTCATCATTGTTACAGCCATAATTTGCGGAATATGGCTGACTACGGCTGCTATTTGATCATGCTCCTTTGAAGATAGAAAAATCGTT
>QQUD01000802.1 GCA_008501785.1 Chloroflexota bacterium | reverse complement strand
GCTCGGTTGGAAACGTACAATAAGCACCATTATCGGCCCAATACATATTTGCATAAATGGTGGGCGCGACGCTGTGGCAGCACCTTTCGTTTGATTTTGAAGCATCTGGTGGCAGATGAGACGCTGCAAGATTATTACAAACCTGGGGGGTTGACTGGGAAGTTGATATTGGACCCGATGATGGGAGGTGCTACCACCCTGCATGAAGCCATTCGGATGGGAGCTAATGTGATTGGGGCGGATTTAGACCCCATACCTATTTTGCAAGCACGGGCGTCGCTGTCGAAAGTGTCGTTGGTTGATTTGGAACAGGCATTTCGCCAGTTTTATCAGCGGATGTGGCGAGATTTGGAGCCGCATTATTTGACGACTAGCCCGGTGACGGGAACGGCCGTTCCCATCAATTACACCCTCTACGGCGTACAGCGAACCTGCACCTGTGGCCCTGTTATTGTGGTAGACTCATTCATTTTACGACAAGAAACGGATGGCTCCACGCTGCGCATTTGCTCTTATTGCCATGATGTTGTTACAGGGGATAGCCCTTGCTGTGATCAGCCGCAGCCAGGAAATCTTGTGCTTATTGAGCGCAGCCAGAAACAGTGCCCAACTTGTACACAACCATACCAAGAAGATGTAGAAACGCCGTTTTATGCGCGGTATGTGCCCTTGGTGATAGTGGGCACTGTTAAGGGGCGTAAGCTGTTTTTTAAGGCATTAGATGAGGCTGATAAAAAGACATTTATTGGCGTCAATCAATTGCGTGATTCCATTGGATTTGAAAAAGAGGCGTTTGCAGTTGATCGGGGACGCAAGTCGGCGCAGCTATTTTATCGAGGCGTTGACAATTATTTGGACTTGTTTTCGACGCGCCAGCTTTTGTATTTGCAGGGGGCGATTGAACATTTACGGCCGTTTTCCCCCGCCATCCAACTCAATTTGGGCATGTTAGTCTCTACATCACTAGAATTTAACAGCATGTTGTGTGGCTTCAAAGGCAAAAACAAGCGGCGGGCTGGTGCGATTCGCCATACGTTTTCCCATCATGCTTATTCATTTCCTTACACGGCGTTGGAAAATAACCCGTTACACCATCGGAAAGCATCGGGCACGCTGCAAAAATTGTTTCAGTCGCGCATTCGTAACGGCCGTTCCTGGGCACAGCGCCCGCGTGAGCGATTGGTGAATCAGCCGACCGTTCAATTTAAAGAGTTGAGAGGGGAAGTTGATGCCGGTCAGGAAATGCACGCTTACAGCGATTTGTTAGAGGGCAGTCGCCGCTTTTATCTGCGACAGGGGTCTTCTACCCATTTGCCGTTGGCGGATCACAGTGTTGATTTTATCGTCACTGATCCGCCTTATTTTGACAGCGTGCAGTACAGCGACTTATCCGCCTATTTTCGCGTTTGGCTGCGCCATTTGCTGCCAGATGCGGCTGAATGGGATGTTGATATGCAGCAATCGGCGGTTGATCCACACAAGCTGGACCGGGAAAGCCGGTATCGAGAATTGCTCAGCGGCATTTTTGCAGAGTGTTACCGGGTGATTGATAAGAAAAACGGCCGTTTCATATTCACCTTTCATCATTGGAACCCCAAAGCCTGGGCAGCGCTCACTGCAGCATTACAACACGCCAATTTTCGGCTGGTAAACCGATATGTGGTTCATTCCGAAAATCCGATTTCGGTTCATATCAACAAGATGAAGTCGCTGACACACGATGCAATTTTGGTGTTAGCGCCAGTGGATGCGGCAATAGAGCGGAAGTGGGAACGGACGTCTACGTTTAACACGCACGAGAGTGAACAGTTTTGCCGAGATTGTGCAACGTTGGTGGGATGGATGTTGGAACGGCCGTTAGCCCCCTCAGAAATAGATACTATTTGGTTGAATGCTTATTGACAATCATGTATAAAAGAGTTATTCGTGTAGATAAGTCGTATCATGCATGATTTAGCCAGTCATACAAGGAACTGTTATGCTCAAATTACTTCAAAATCTAATCCAAAAGCTAATATCAATATTTAACCCTGATAGTAATGCAGCAACTTCACCCGCCACACAGACACCTGAATCACAGCCATCTCCACCGCCACCCGTTGCACAACCAGAAGCTGCACCATCTGCGGCAATGTCGCTGCCGTCGCTTGATGACAGTGCACCACAAGCGATGGGGGGGATTGTTGTAGAGGATGATCCGCCACAAATTAAGCCTAATAAGATTTTGGCCCGTAACAAAATTGGTTTCCACACTGGACCTGGGGGAAATCAAAGAGGATTGGGAGATTGGATGCGGTCGCTTGACAATGTTGGCATTCCTTTCATGATTAAGTCAGTTGATAGCTACGGGCCTGTTTTTGAAGCGAGCGGACTAGCCAAGAAAAGTGGTGTGGAGCATGTTTTAGTCTACCGTGTCAGTACACGCGGGCAGAATGATGGGTATGATTATGATGTGCCTCCATACAAAGACCCTAAATTTGTAAATGATCCGGAAGGTGGTGCGGAGAAACATTGGAAAAAGACGTTGAAAAAAATCCCACCAGAATTTGACAAAGAACGCACCTGGATTGAACCCATTAATGAGGTAGATAAAGATTTATGTGATTGGCTGGGGCGGTTTGCGGTACACACAGCCAATTTGGCACAAAGAGATGGCTACAAAGTATCGTTGTTTGCCTGGTCTAGTGGTGAACCTGAGCCGGAAGGCTGGGAAGAACCTGGCATGTTGGATTATTTGCGGCTTTGTGCAGAACGTCCAAATCAGGCCGCAATTGCTCTGCACGAGTACAGCTATGTGCGCAAAGATATTAAACACGGTTTCCCATATAAAATCGGCCGTTTTAAAGCCTTATTTGATGTGTGCGACAAACATCGCATTGCTCGGCCTACGATTCATATAACGGAATGGGGATGGACGCTCGATAATGTGCCATCGGCGGCGAACGCGATTAAAGATATTGACGAGATTATGCAGGTATACGGCCGTTATCCCGAAATAAAAGGTGCTGCCATCTGGTATTTAGGGCCATCCTTTAAAAACATCGCCAACAAAGCCCAAAAATTAATCAAACCTGTAACTGAGTACACACTCAACACCACCTTAGAGCTAATAACCGATCCACCGCAATATAAACCGCAGCCGGTTCCCGTTGACCCACCTGACCCGGTTGATCCAACGCCGCCGAAACCAGAAGAGCCAAAACCACCTAAACCTGTAGAACCAGAACCACCTCTGCCGCCCAAACCAGTAGAACCTGAGACACCGAAACCAGTAGAGCCACTACAACCC
>QQUD01000218.1 GCA_008501785.1 Chloroflexota bacterium | reverse complement strand
CCCGTTCCACACGAGCTCCCACATGTCCAGACACATCGTGCGCTTTAACAACGTGCGGATCATAGGTGAACGTTACTTTTTCACTGGCAAAGTTCACGGTTGCATTTGTCACACCATCCACTTTTTTTGTGTTTCGCTCAACAGCAGCCACACAATTCGCACAGGTCATGCCAATCACAGGTAGTGTGATTTGTTTTTCAGTCATAATTATCCCTATTTTCTTGGAGTGAAGACTTTAGCCGGAACGTTCCGGCTAAAGCCTCCACTCCGGGGAATCCAAAATCACAAAAGGGGCCAGCAAGGCCCCTTTTGTGTTGCATTCCCAATTACTCAGCAGCAGGGAAATTGATTTCTGCTAACAAAGATTTAATATTTTCCCATGAAGCCGGTTCATTCCATTCAACAGTGACCTGCTTAGATTCAACTTCAGCTTTTACGCTGACAACACCAGCTAACTCACCAACTTCCATTTCAACAGTATGGGTGCAATGCCCACAGTTAATATTCGGTACAGAAAAAGTTTTAGTCGTCATTTTAATCATCTCCTCAAAATTTATTTGCTTGTCACTTCAAAAACACCAGTAACCTCTTGCAACATGCGTTCACGCTCATCAGGATCATCGCCCCGAATCGCAGTTGTGACACAAGTTCGCAGGTGGTTATCTAACATCAACGAACTAACTTTATTTAATGCAGCCTGCACAGCTTGAATTTGTTTGATGACATCAATGCAATACGTATCGTCATCTACCATGCGTTCAATGCCTTTAATGTGCCCTGACGCACTGGCAAGACGTCTAGTAATTGCTTTTTTGGTCGTTTCATCCATTTCGCCTCGCTTACCCGCCCCCCTGGGGGGGGGTTAATATTATAAAACAAATAGAAAAATGAAGCAAGTCACAATTTTCTGTAGACATAACCTTGACATTATGTATGCAATCCATTACTATGCAATACGTATGCAAATTGTTTATTCAATGAAAATTTCCAGTTTTTTGACGCAAAAATTATTTGGATTTTCCAAATGCAATTCCCACTTCCCCTGCATTCCAATACCCAAAAATATGATGCGGATTTCAGACAAGTATTCATGGCCTTAACAATTAATTATGTCTATTAATCTTGAGAAATATTAGTGATTCGATTTCGTATATGTCAAATTTGTTTAGGTATTTTTCAATTGTATAAATACAGCAAAAGGAGCATAGGATGTTAGCGAGTTTGCCAGCCTTCACTGAAGGAGATTGGATTGTTCATCGTCAATATGGCATTGGTCAGATTAAGAAGCGTGAGGAGAAAACAATTAGCGGGAGGTGTGAAGAATATTATCGTGTTCAAACCCCCGACAGTGTTGTTTGGCTTCCCGTCAACAAATTAGATCAATCCTGGTTTCGACCAATTGCTACCCCTACTGATTTCCACGAAGCGATTAACATTTTGCAAAAACCGCCCAATCAAATGGATGCAAACTTCATGAATCGCAAAGATCGGATCAATCGTGTGCAAACGGAAAATTCAATTCCGGCAATCGCACAGCTTATTCGAGATTTATGCGGTCGTCGCAGTCATAAATCTCTATCTGACACAGAGCAGCGTGCCCTGCGGCATCTCACAGAACGGTTTATTGCGGAATGGAGTGTGTCTACCAACATTGATATTAGCATGGCAAGAAATCAATTTAACGGCTTTATTAATGGCACACAAAGACAGTTGATTAACTAAATGTCTAATTTATCAGAAAAATAACGAATAAAAACAAATCATTGACGGTAGTACTAAAAGGTGATATACTTTTAGTGGCTCCCCCCCCAGAGGTGGTTGGACTAACGCCCGTTAGTTCGCCACCTCCTTTTTTTTGCCAAACCCCACAAATTTTGACGATTTGATTTGATTTGATTTATGGAACAAAACAAACCGCTTTTAATAGAAAATGGTTCTAAATATATAAAAACCGGGCTTGTACACCGGGTATTGGCTCCAGGAAAATCTGGTCCGCATCCAACAGTAGTGATGTTACACGGCCGTTTTGGCACCGAAGACGTCATGTGGGTATTTGCTCGCTCACTACCTCCAGACTGGCTCATTGTTGCGCCACGCGCCACCGTTCCCGAACAAGGGGGGTATAGTTGGCATCCATCCGGAGCAGGTTGGCCCGACTTATCAAACTTTAATGAAGCGGTTACGGCCGTTTCCCACTTTATCCACGCCCTCCCCCAACAATACAATGCCGATCCAAGCCAAATCTACTTGATGGGCTTCAGCCAGGGTGCGGCATTATCATTTGCAACAGCACTACATCATCCAAACATCGTACAAGGCATCGCCGGGCTTGTAGGATTCATGCCCAATGGCAACCCGCAACTCATCCAATCTGCCCCATTGCACAATCTACCCGTGCTCATGCTCGTTGGTCAACAAGATAAATACATTCCTCTCGAAATGGCCCAACAAAGCGCCGAAACCATCCGCGCCGCAGGAGCCTGGTTAGAATACCGTGAATACAACACAGGCCACAAACTCAATGGCGACGGCATGAGAAAGCTAAAATCATGGTGGGATGAGAGATTGAGAGAGTAGAAAACGACTCACTCAATCTCTCATAAAATTCATTACCAGCGCTTAATGCAAATTTAACTTTTTTCTGCCATAATGTTTCTATGGTGAGACGAACCAATGCAGAGTGGTTAGAAGCATTGCAGCAACCGGGGGAAGCGCAAGATGAAGCTTACCAAGCATTGCGCGAATACCTGCGGCGAGCTGTTTTTGTCTATTTGCGGGACCGGCGTCCCGAATTGAGCCGCTTGCCATTAGGCGATCTGCATGAACTGGCAGAAGATTTTGCTCAAGATGCACTCATTTCCATTCAACGCAGCCTGAACAGCTTTCGTGGAGATGCGCGTTTTACAACCTGGGCCTATCGCTTTGTAATCAATGAAGCTGCCGCCGAGTTACGTCGCCGCAACTATCGCAATATGTCGCTGGATATGCTGCTGGAAGAGGGAACGGCCGTTATCCAATCCCTCGCCTCCTCCCCTATCCCATCAGACCCATCACAAGCCGCAGCACGCAAACAATTCATCGAACAACTGCTAGACATCATTGATGAAGATTTGAATGAGCGACAGAAAACGGCCGTTCTCGGTGTCCATTTTCAATCACTCTCCATGCAAGAAGTTGCCGAATTACTCGAGACATCCCCCAACACCGTTTACAAAATGCTGCACGACGCACGCAAAAAAATCAAAGTCCGACTGACGGCACTGCACCTGGGAAAAGGGGACGTTCTCGCATTATTTGACGACGTGTGGTAAGAATTATTGGATCAATTGCATCCTATCTATGTGAAATTTTAAACAGGGAAGGCTCCATTGAATCAAAAAGAATTCCAAAGCTGGGTCGGTGGCATCTACGGGACCGAGGGAGAGGCGTTAGATTGCCAGGAATTACAAGCAGTTTTACCCGCTTACGTCGAAGCAGAAATTGCCGGTCATCCATTCGATGCCTCTATCACTAAAAAAATAGAAACACACCTCAACCATTGTCCAGATTGCTATGAAATTAATGACGGCTTGAAATTTGTGGTTGAGCGAGTTGATTTGGAGGCAGAAGAGGTGGTAATGTAACGGCCGTTTTCCACCCAAATCAAAACCTTTCGCGTTGGTATTACATAAGTACCAGCGCTTTTTTTATACCAATTTGTAAGAAACCTCCCCCCTTTTGCATCGAATCCACAAAATGCATCCCAGGCCTTAAGTAGCTGTGGTTACTAAAAACGCCAGGGAGCCATAAGACCCTTCTTCCCGACGGATAGTTTTTGAAATGAGTGCAATGACGCGTTCCTGTCCGGATGAATCAGCGAAGCAGCATGTGCGCTACCAATCGCTTTTAACAGCAGAACTACCGTCACTTTTCGAGAAGGGTCACCTGGGCAAAGGGGACCCTTTTTTATTGAAAGGACTCTTAACAAAACGAATAACCGGACAGCGACGCGGAATTAGCAACTTGGAGGCTGAATATCATGAGCAAACTTGCTATCATGAAGAAGATCAAAGAGATTCAGGACCTGAGCGGATTTCGTGATCTGCATTGGGAAGGCACCTTTGAAGATTATCTGGAAATTGTGCAGCAAGACCCTCGCGTCGCCCGGTCCGCATTCCAACGACTTTACGACATGATTGTTTCTCATGGGTATGAAGAATATACCCGCCATCGGGAAACACTCATCCATTACAACTTTTTCGACGACCCCTTTGAAAATGGCAAAGATGCTGTTTTTGGCATCGACAAACAGCTCATGGACCTGGTACAAGTCTTTCGTTCTGCTGCACACCGGTATGGCACCGAACGGCGCGTCATTTTGCTGCATGGTCCGGTTGGGACTGCCAAAAGCACAATTGTGCGACTGCTCAAAAAGGGACTGGAAGCGTATTCTCGGTCTGAAGATGGGCGACTCTACTCCTTCTACTGGACTCCAGATGAAGGTGAACAGATGGACTGCCCCATGCACGAAGACCCGCTGCACCTGATTCCCCCGGAATTTCGCAGCGCCGTGCTAGAAGACCTCAATGCAGACCGTGGTGGCATGGAAAAAATCAATATCGAAGGCGAACTGTGCCCTGCTTGTCGGTTCGTCTATAACGAATTGCTACAAAAAGCCAATGGCGACTGGACCGAGGTCGTGCGCCAGATTCAAGTCAAACGCATTGTGCTCTCCGAAAAAGACCGGGTCGGTATTGGCACGTTCCAGCCCAAAGACGAAAAAAACCAGGACTCTACCGAACTCACCGGTGACATCAACTACCGCAAAATTGCTGAATATGGCTCTGATTCTGATCCACGGGCCTTCAATTTCGACGGAGAACTAAACATCGCCAATCGGGGACTGGTTGAATTCATCGAAATCCTCAAGCTTGATGTCGCTTTCCTTTACGACTTGCTTACCGCCTCACAGGAGCACAAAATCAAGCCAAAAAAGTTTGCCCACACCGACATTGATGAAGTTATTTTGGGACACACCAATGAAGCGGAATATCGTCGTTTGCTTAACAACGAATACATGGAAGCAATGCGGGATCGCACAATAAAGATTGATGTTCCTTACAACATTCGTTATGCAGATGAAATTAAAATTTACTCGCGTGATTTCAATGACAAGAAAGTTATTGGCAAGCATATTGCACCGCATACATTGGAATTGGCTGCTTTTTGGGCAGTGCTAACCCGACTAGAAGAGCCTAAACGAGCTGGTCTAACCATGCAGCAGAAGTTGAGATTGTATGACGGCCGTTCCCTCCCCGGCTTCACCGAAGACACCATCATCGAACTACAAGACGAAGCCAAAAACGAAGGCATGTTCGGCATCTCTCCTCGTTACATTCAAGACAAAATCTCCAACGCACTCGTCTCTGACCAGAAAAACACCTGCCTCAACCCGTTCATGATTATGCGTGAACTGGAAACAGGTCTAAAACACCACTCCCTGATCACCAGTGACGACCAGCGCAAACGGTTCCGTGAACTACTCGCCATCGTGCGCAGCGAATACGACGAAATCGTTAAAAACGAGGTGCAACGTGCCATCACCGCCGACGAAGAAGCGATCAAACGCCTTAGCGCCAACTACATCGACAATGTGAAAGCGTACACCCAAAAACAAAAAGTACGCAACCCATTCACCGGCCAGGACGAATCACCCGACGAGCGTCTGATGCGTGCCATCGAAGAAAAAATCGAAATCCCCGAAAGTCGCAAAGATGACTTTCGTCGTGAAATCATGAACTACATCGGTGCGCTTGCCATCGACGGCAAAACATTTAGCTGGGACTCCAATGATCGTTTACGCCGCGCCCTGGAGTTGAAGCTCTTCGAAGACCAAAAAGATTCTATCAAACTCACTAGCCTCGTTTCCAACGTAATTGACCAAGAAACCCAAGAAAAAATAGATGTCGTCAAAAGCCGCATGATCAAAAATATGGGCTACTGCGACGTTTGCTCAACCGATGTTCTCAACTACGTGGCCAGCATCTTCGCTCGTGGCGATACGCAAGAAAGGAATTAGTGGTTAGTGGTTAGTGAATAGTGGATAGCAATTTCTTACTCCTCACTATCCACTATTCACTAACCACTCAAAACAGGTACACATCATGAACTACTCAACCTCACACCGCATAGATCGAGACGCTCGCCGGTTCCGCAAGATTGTGAAAGGGCAAGTGCGGCGTAACTTGCGAAAATACATGTCCAGCGGGGAGCTAATTGGTCGTCAAGGCAAAAACATTGTCAGCATTCCCATCCCGCAAATTGAGCTGCCTCACTTTAAGTTTGGCAGCAAACAAATGGGAGGCGTAGGCCAAGGAGAAGGCGACGTCGGCACACCACTCGGCCCCGGTGATGAAGCAGGCAGTGGCCAAGCTGGCGACCAGCCTGGTCAACACATCTTGGAAGCTGAAGTCACCATAGAAGAATTAGCCGAAATTTTAGGTGAAGAACTAGAACTGCCGCGTATTGAACCAAAGGGCAAGAAAAATATTGAGGGTGGCAAAGTGCGCTACACAGGCATTCGCCGTGTTGGGCCGGAAAGCTTGCGATCCTTCAAGCGCACCTATCGCGCAGCACTCAAACGGCAAATGTCGGCCGGTCTCTACAACCCTGAGCGCCCCGTCATCATTCCCATTCGAGATGATGTGCGCTATCGCTCATGGAAGGTAACGCCGCAACCACAAAATAGCGCTGTCATCTTTTATATGATGGATGTGTCTGGCAGTATGACACGCCACAAAAAAGAATTGGTGCGCCTCACAGCATTTTGGATTGACACCTGGCTGCGTGCCCATTACAAGAGCCTGACCGTGCGCTATATCGTGCATGATGCTGCCGCCAAAGAAGTAGACCAGCATGTGTTCTACAACCTACGGGAAAGCGGCGGCACGCGCATCTCGTCCGCCTACAGCCTGTGCAAACGCATGATTGAAGAGGAATACGATCCATCAGAATGGAATATGTATGCATTTCACTTTTCAGATGGCGAAAATTTTGGCGGCAATGATGATCAGCTTTGCCAACAGATTTTGGAAGAGCATTTAATGCCGCACATGAATTTGTTTGGGTATGGACAGGTACCGGGTGGATACGGCCGTATGTTCATGGATACCGTTGACAAAATCGACGATGAAAAACTGATCGGGACCAAAATTCGGGATCGCGAAGGGATTTTTGATGCAATCAAAGAATTTTTAGGAAAAGGCTACTAAATTGCCAATTGCCAATTGTCAATTGTCAATTGGCAATTTGGGAAGACTTATGACGATACCTTACGAACTGGCAACGCTGCAAGATGAAATTGAAGCTCATGCTGTAGATTATGGACTGGACTTTTTTGAAGTTCGGTATGAAATGGTGGATTATCGCACCGTAAATCTGCTGGCGGCTTATGATGGATTTCCGACGCGGTATCCGCATTGGCGCTTTGGGATGGAGTTTGAGCGCCTTTCTAAAAGCTATGCATATGGGCTGCACCGCATTTACGAAATGGTGATCAACACCGATCCGACTTATGCCTATTTGCTGGCGAGTAATTTAATGGTTGATCAAAAGCTGGTAATGGCACACGTGTGTGGACATGCCGACTTTTTTAAGCACAACTTTTGGTTCTCGCATACCAACCGCAAAATGCTGGATGAAATGGCAAATCACGCCTCCCGCATTCGCCGCTACATCACCAAACACGGTCAAGAGCGCGTAGAAAACTTCATCGATGCTTGTCTGTCACTGGACAACTTGATCGACATCCATGCTCCCGGCATTCAACGCAAAGGCAACTTCATGGTTGACGAGGAACCAACTACCGTGCGCAAAATCAAAGCAAAAGAGTACATGGATGAGTACATAAACCCCCCTGAATTCCTCGCATCTGAACAAAAAAAGTTAGTAGATGCACGGCAGCAGCGTAAAAACTTCCCAGAAGAACCAGTACGGGATGTGCTGCTATTTTTGATGGAACATGGGCCTCTGGAAAACTGGCAGCGAGATGTGTTGGGCATCATTCGAGAAGAATCATACTACTTTGCACCGCAGCGTCAGACCAAAATCATGAATGAAGGGTGGGCTGTCTACTGGCACACCACGATTATGACAAACCACATGCTAGAGCCAAATGAAATTGTTGATTATGCCGATCATCATTCTGGCACAATTGCGGCACATCCTGGGCGGCTGAATCCGTACCGGCTAGGGTATTATTTGCTGCTGGACATTGAGGATCGGTGGAATCGTGGTGCGTTTGGGTCTGAGTATGAAAACTGCACTGACCGACGTGAGAAAGAGAATTGGGACAAACAGCTTGGGTTAGGGCGTGACAAAATCTTTGAGGTACGCCGCATTTATAATGATGTGGGGTTTATTGATGCGTTTCTCACGGAAGAGTTTGCAGTGAAACACAAGCTGTTTTCGTTTGATTACAATGAGCGGGAAGGGCAGTATGAAATTGCTAGCCGTCAGTTTCAGGAGATTAAAAAGAAACTGTTGTTTCAACTGACAAATTTTGGGCAGCCGTTGATTGATGTAGTGAATGCAAATTATAAGAATCGAGGCGAGCTGTATTTGGTGCATCATTTTGAGGGGATTGAGTTGGATGAAGGGTATTTGGAAGCGACGTTAGGCAATTTACATACGGTTTGGGGGCGGCCAGTACATTTGGAAACGTGTGAGAATGATAAGGAGAAGGGGGTGCAGCCAGTGCTTTATAGTCATGGACCGGATAAGGGGAGCCGGGTTGTGCTTTGAGATTTTGCTTGAAAGTTTTATGAATTGAAGAAACTGTTGCCTTATTTTTGTACAAACTGACCAAGATTCAACTTTTTCATTCAAACTGGACGGGTTTTAACTCATGAAAATCGGTCAAAAATGATAGATTAGAGTCAAATTGGACTATCATCAAAAAACTTCATTTGACTTAGGCATAGCAAGGAGTTTTCCGATGAACACAAAATTTGGTTCTACCAATCAGACATTCAATACTCAATATGCCCCATTGGGCATGATGTTGCACTTGACAAACAAAAACAGGTCTTAAAACCATAAGAAAATGTGGACACAACCGCCAAAATCGTCCACTTTTCCTTGACAGATAAGCTGGAACAGGTGCTGGTGAGCATTTTAAGTGGATGCGACACAATTTCTGAGGTCAATACCAACAGGCGTGTTGGGATTGGATTAAATTTCTCCAATGTAAATCGAATTGCTAATTCGATATGCGATTTACCAAATCGCACTACGGTTTTCATGGGTGGTGGTGTGCCACGTTCATGATGTCTCCTATAAAAATAGCCGTCAGCTATCAGCTTTTCATGCGTGGCAGTATGCCACGTTCATAAAATCTCCTGCAAAAATCTTTTCTACACAAAATTGCGAAGAATGAAATGCGATAAAAAAGATAGAGAATGGGTTTTGATAGGTGAGCAAGGCAATAATACAACCCATTCTCATTGTCAGCATTCAATAATCAAATGTCAAGTTACGCATGAATTTGATGAAATATTTCATAGAGCATCACACCAGTGGCAACAGCCAGGTTAAGGGAATCGCTGCTGCCTACCATGGGAATGCTGGCAACGAGATCACACGCAGCTTGTTGTTCACAAGATAGTCCCATCCGTTCACTGCCCATTAGCAATACAGATGGAGCAGGATATTGCAACTGGCGGTAGGTGTGAACGGCCGTTCCCGATGTCCCCACCACAACAATGCCATGCGCCTGCTTCCACCTCAAAAACTCAGCAAATGAAGCACAGACAAACCGCATAGTGAAAACAGCGCCCATGCTGGCTTGAACGGCCGTTGGATGAAACGGATCGGTTGTGGGTCCTAACAAGAGAATGCCTTCACAACCAACCGCATCACACGTACGCATGATGGTGCCTAAATTACCGGGATTGGCAACGCTATCAAGTGCAACCCATCCCAACGATTGTTTTCCCGGTCGAATATCAGTCAGGCATTCGCTTTGCGAACGCGCAACGATGCCAATGGCGGAGGATTTTTTTGGGGATAGGCGTTGGAATTGTTGGGGAGAAACGGCCGTTATCGGCACATCCCGCTGTCGCAGCGTTTCCAGCGACTGCCAACTTACCGTACTTTTCAACAAGTTTGGCACATACAGACATTCACAAATGTCAACACCCGCTTGAATCGCTTCTGCCACAAGTCGATTTCCCTGCGCAAAAAACAAACCGTGCTGCATTCGCGCACGTTTATGCTGCAATTTTTGGATACGTTTAATTAAATTTGAAGGGTGATTAACTGGATTTTCTCCAGGCATAATTGAATACTCCTGATCTTTTCAAAGATCGAAGTGCATTCACAACCTGAAGCAAACAACAAGGGAATTACCAAATTTTACTGGCTCTGGCAAGTCGCTAGACCGCGCCATTCTCCAAAATGATGACTTGATTCAAAAGATGAGATTTGCACTCCGACTACACAACAATTAAGACAAGTTGCACAGTCGGAGTTAGAAGTGGACAACAAAATACATGGGGTTCCTCCTGTTTCCAAACTAATTCGCGCCCTATTTTAACAAAATTTTGGTCTTCATCAATATGTGCCTACAGGGAAAAATTGTTGATTGTTTTTTAACAGGCAACAACGGATGAAGAATAGGATTTTATCCGTTCCTTACTTTTATCCATTGTTGCCATCATTAAATCAGAAAACATTCCTCAATTTTTGCAATTTATCCTATCCAGATCGCAATTTTGTATTAAAAGTTATTTATTGCCTATTTTATTATTATCAAAGATAATTACTGCTATTATGTTTTATTTACAAATTTTTCACAATGAATAAAATTGATACGCAACTCCTAATCTACCTGATGCAAAACGGCCGTTCCACCTGGTCAGAACTCGCAGAATCATTCAGCATGTCTGCCCCTGGCGTCGCCGACAAGGTACGACGCTTAGAAGAGCGCGGCACGATTCAAGGATATGCCGCTCAGGTTAATCCAACGCATGTTGGCATTGGTCTAATGGCGTTTGTCAATGTGACGCTAGACCAACCATCAGATCGCAGTGCATTCCTGGAAATGGTACAGCAAACGCCACATATTCAGGGCTGTTATCACGTTGCGGGTGCATATGATTACCTGCTGCTCATTCGCTGCCGCAACACGGCCGTTTTAGAAACCCTCCTCACCGACCACATCAAAGCATTACCCGGCACCGTTCACACCAACACGACAATTGTGTTGAGTACGGTGAAGGAAACGGCGATATTACCAATTGAGAATGGTAAATAGTAAATGGTGAATCTCCCCTCATTCACCATTCACCATTCACCATTTACCATTATTATTCTTATGGATTTTCTCCCTCTTCCACTGCGCGGCATCCTCATCGGCTTTGCCATTGCGGCTCCCGTCGGCCCAATTGGCTTGTTGTGCATTCAGCGCACCTTGGCAAAAGGCTGGCGTGTCGGCTTTTTGTCGGGGCTGGGTGCAGCGTCAGCCGATGCGGTGTATGGCATGATTGCGGGATTGGGCTTAACGGCCGTTTCCAGCTTCCTCGTCAATCAGCAGTCATGGTTAGGGCTGATTGGTGGATTATTCTTGTGCTATTTGGGTATCAAAACATTGCTAGCAAAGGGCGAAACGGCCGTTGCCAGCACCCAAAACGACCAGCAAGGCATCGCGGCTGCCTACCTTTCCATTTTTGCCCTGACGCTCACAAACCCCATCACAATTCTCTCGTTCATTGCCATTTTCGCAGGGATGGGATTGGGTGCCGAGGAGATGGGGGTGAAAACGGCCGTTTTCTTCATCCTCGGCGTCTTTACCGGCTCAGCAATTTGGTGGCTCATCCTCAGCAGCGGTGCCAGCCTGCTGCGCCAACGCCTACAGCCCGCCCATTTTCACTGGATCAACCGCTTGTCCGGTATCATCATCCTCAGCTTCGGCCTGGTTGCCCTGTTCTGGCAATAAAACACCCTCCCTTCATTGACAATTAACAATTGACAATTACCCATTAACAATCCTCCTCCCCACTTCACCTTTCACAATTCATTATTAAAACGGCCGTTTTCCCACCTACCTCATCACCACGGACAAAAGCAACCTCGGAAGAAGATAATCCAGTTTTCCGTTGACTGTTTTTTGTTGATTGTTTTTTTTGGTAAACGGCCGTTTACCGCTTATAATGGCTTCATAGATGTCATGAATAGATGTGAAAAAATACTTGCGAAAAAGGTAGACAGTGAAACATATACTTTAAATGGGAGATACCGAAATGGCCATGATAGATAAAATTCATCAGCACGTTCGCATTCTGCCTGAAGCATTACAGGCTGAAGTCTTAGATTTCGTTGAGTTTTTATTATCGCGGATTTCACCCGACCAATTACAAGACGATTTACAAGAACTGAATCATACCGAATGGTCAAATTTCTCTTTGAACATGGCAATGCGCGGCATGGAAGATGAAGATGGACCTGAATATACACTTGCCGATTTGAAGGAACAATTCTAATGGCACGTGCTGGTCAAATTGTTCTATTTCGTTTCCCGCAAACTAATCTTCAGCAAGGTAAACTTCGCCCGGCCCTCATCGTTGACAAGCTCCCTGGTTCATTTGATGATTGTTTGATTTGTATGATTTCCACACAAGTTCATCACCAGGTGACAGGATTTGACGATATAATTGCTGCCAATGAGACTGATTTTGCAAATACTGGCTTGAAGCAAACAAGCCTAATTCGTGTGGGGCGTCTGGCAGTTGTCGATGAAAATATGCTTATTGGGTCAATTGGTGAAATTGAAACCAGTCGATTAGCTCGTATCAAGGCCAATTTAGCAAACTGGCTAATGTCAAAATAATTTTTTCGTTATC